>NZ_JBLTJC010000145.1:0-24285 GCF_048158785.1 Streptomyces colwelliae
CCTGCGTGACGCTGCGTCAGCTCACGGGGCCGACTGATGGTCGGGCGTCGGCAGCGCGCGTATGAGAGAGCACGCCCTGGGCAGCGAACTCCCTTGCCCCGCAGCCCGTTCGCTCTCAGCTGCCCCGCCGAAGCCGCCGAGGACACGCTGGTGATCGGCTGCAACACGACGGACGTCGACCTCGCGGCGGCCGTCAGGCTCGCGTTGGACGGCGGGACGCCCGGTGGTGGAGAGCCGCTCGACCGGCTCTCCACCACCGCGCCTCGTCGCCGGGGGTCCGGCCCGGAGACCCTCGTCCACGACGGGGCCGAACCCTGGGGAGCGACACCCCTGGCTGTCCGACCTCAGGGAGTGATGGTCAGGCCGCCGTAGTCCGACAGGTTGGTGAGGTTGACCTGGCTCAGGGTGGTCGCGCCGGTCGTGCTTCCGGGCATCACGATGTGGCTCAGCGCCACGCCCGAAATGAGCGCGCCCGGAAGGCCGTTGATGCGCGCGGCGGTGACTCCGGCGTTGCGGACGCGGACGTTGGAGATCGTGACGCCGGTGACCGGGCCGATGCCCGCCGTGCTGCCGGTCATCAGGGCGAGCCAGGTCCGGTTGCCGTCGTTGCTGAAGCTGAGCCGTTCGATGTCGATGTCGTCGAACTTGAGGTTCGTCGCGCTCGCCGTGCCGTACTTGTGGTGGACGCCGATGCCCACGGCCGCGTCGTAGACGACGACGTGCTGGAAGGTGACCTTGTTCTGCGACTCGTAGACGCCCTGGCCGACCTTGACGCCGTAGCAATAGGTCCAGGAGACAAGGTCGTTGAAGGTGACGTTGTCCAGTGGGCGGGCGGTGCCGGGGACGCTCTTGTAGATGTCGGCGACGTCGGGCCAGGTCTTGGTGCTGAACGGGTCGTCGAGGCCGATGCCGATCGCGTGGTCGACGGTGACGTTCGTGGATTCCATGACGTCGATGCCGTCGTTCTCGCCCATGTCGAACCTGTTGAACATCTTGATGTCGCGGAAGGTCAGGTCCGAGGAGCGCAGCGGGATGACCGCCCAACTGCTGGATTCCCGGAAGGTGATGCCGTCGACGGTGAAGCCGCTCGTGTAGATCGGGGCGAGGAGGTTCACGCCGAGGTTGGAGGGCGCGAGCGCGGCCTGGCCGTTGCCGTCGATGATGCCGCGGCCGTAGATCTTGATGTTCGTCGAGGAGTACCGGGTGGAGATGAACCAGGTGAGGTCGCGGCCCTGCGAGGTCTTGTGTCCGGTCACCACATAGTGGCTGGCCTCACCTGTGTAGCGGAGGACCGCACCGGGTGCGAGATAGAACGCGAGGTTGCTCCGCAGGTAGAGGTTGCCGAGGGTGTAGACGCCGGCCGGGACGTACACGATGCCCTGGGTGCCGTTCGCGGAGCCGTACGCGGCCGCGTCGTTCAGGGCGTTCTGGAAGGCGGTCGTGGTGTAGGCGCCGGTGTTCGGCTGGGCCGAGTAGGGCGCGCTCTGCACGTTGAAGATGCCGGTGCCGCTGGTCGCCGGGCGGTTGGTCTCGGCCGGGTCGGCGGCGATGACCAGGTTGGGGCGGCCGTCGAGCTTGACGATCAGGTACTCGTCGTTCTGGACGGTGAAGGTGAGGGTGGGGCCGCTGACGGTCCCGGTGATGCCCAGCTTCTGCGGGCTGATGCTGTACGCGCCGATGGCCGTGTTGTTGAGCTTGGTGACCGAGATGGTGGCCGTGCCTGTGCCCAGGGCGAGTTGGGCGATGTCGTAGCCGGTGTACTTGGTGACGGGCACGGACGTGCCGTTGACCGTCAACTTGTAGTCGGTGGACGCCGGGTAGATGGACGGCACCGGGTACGCCGACACGGTGCCCGCCGCGGCCTGGGCGGGGTGGGGGGTGCCGAGGAGTGCCGCGACGCCGAGCAGGAGTGCGGTCAACACCAGGGCCAGGGGGCGCAGTAGGCGGTTCTCGGTTCCGTCGGCCGCGGTCAACGGCCGTCTCGTCGACGATCTCATCCGGGGTCCTCCTGCAATCGCGTCGGTGGGGTCGAGTAAGAGGGGATGGAAACGTTGCCAGTGACATGCCCACACTAATGGTCTGGACCGCAGCCGCCTACGGGTCGGGGCGGGCGACCGTCACTCCCTTGTCACCTCAGGACGAACCTCCGTCGCCCGGGACTCAACTCCCGCAAACAGAACGGCGATCCCTCGGTCCGCTCCCGAATCGCTGCCATATTCGAGAACCACTTCGGAGGTGGCTGTGACGCTAGAGGCGACAACATCCCTGACGTCAGTGACAGATACGGCGGACCGCACCGCCGCGCGCATCGCCGACCTGGAGCACCGTCGAGCACAGGCAGTGGTGACCGCCGCACCGAGAAGACAGGGAGCTCTCGGCGCGCGGGCACGCATCGAACGGCTGCTGGACGCGGGCTCGTTCGCGGAGACGGGTGGGTTCGTCCGGGCCCGTGCGGTCGGGGACGGCGCCCAACGCCCTTACGGCGACGGGGTCGTGACCGGGTACGGAACGGTGGACGGACGGCCGGTCTGTGTGTTCGCGCAGGACTCCACGGTCTTCGGCGGCAGCATGGGCGAGGCCTTCGGCGAGAAGACCGTGGCCCTGATGGAGCTCGCCCTGAAGACCGGCTGCCCGGTCGTCGGCCTCAACGACTCCGGCGGCGCCCGCATCCAGGAGGGCGTCAACTCGCTCGCTCTCTACGCCGAGTTGGTGCGCCGGAACGTTAAGGCGTCCGGGGTGATCCCGCAGATCTCCGTCGTCCTTGGCCCGTGTGCGGGCGGTGCCGCGTACTCCCCCGCGATCACCGACTTCACCGTGATGGTGGACGGTGCCTCGCACATGTTCGTCACCGGGCCCGACGTCATCGAGGCGGTCACCGGCGAACGCGCCACCGCCGAGGAGCTGGGCGGCGCCCGCACCAGCAACTCCGTGAACGGCAACGCCCACTTCCTGGCCGCCGACGAGGAGGATGCGCTCGACACCGTACGCGACCTGCTGTCGTACCTTCCGGCCAACAACCTGGAGCGGCCACCGGAGTACGCGCCCGGAACCGTCGCCGACGGGACTCCGCTCGACACGATCGTGCCCGACCGGCTCGGGCAGGCCTACGACATGCGGGACATCCTGCACGCGGTCGTCGACGACGGTGAACTCCTGCACGTCCAGGAGCTGTTCGCGCCGAACATCATCTGCGCCCTGGGCCGGGTCGAGGGCGCCAGCGTCGGGGTCGTCGCCAACCAGCCGCTGCACTCGGCCGGTGTCCTCGACATCGACGCGTCCGAGAAGGCCGCACGGTTCGTGCGGTTCTGCGACGCGTTCGGCATCCCGCTGCTGACCTTCGCCGACGTCCCCGGCTATCTCTCCGGCGTCCGCCAGGAGCGCGGCGGCATCATCCGGCGCGGCGCCAAACTCCTCTACGCGTACGCCGAGGCGACCGTCCCGAAGGTCACCGTGGTGGTGCGCAAGGCGTACGGCGGCGGGTACGCGGTGATGGGCTCCAAGCATCTCGGCGCCGACCTCAACCTCGCCTGGCCCACCGCCCGTATCGCCGTCATGGGTGCGGAAGGTGCCGTGGGCGTGCTGCACCGGCGCGAACTCGCCGCGGCCGCCGACCCCGAGGCGCTGCGGGCCGATCTGGTCGCCACGTACGAGGCCACGCACGGGACGCCGTACCTCGCCGCCGAGCGCGGGTACGTCGACGATGTGATCGCCCCGCGCGACACCCGCGCCCACGTCGGCCGCGCCCTGCGCGCGCTGCGCGGCAAGCGCGCCCCGATGCCGGAGCGCCGGCACGGCAACATCCCGCTCTGACCGCTCTGTTCACCCCCTCCAGCTGACACCGCGTTGTTCCGCGATGTGAGGAGTCACGCCCGATGGACAGCCGCCCCCCGCTCGCGCCCGCGTACCGGACTCTGCCCGAGTACGTACGGCACTGGGCCGAACTCACCCCGGACCGCCGGGCGTTCACGTTCGTCGACCACCCCGCCCCCAACTCCCGTGGCGTACACCGCACGCTGACCTGGCAGCGCCTGGATCTGCGGGTACGGGCACTGGCCGCCCGGCTCACCGAGTACGCCGAACCCGGTTCACGGGTCGCCCTGTTGTGCCCGCAGGGGACGGACTACATCACCGGTTTCCTGGCGGCGCTGACGGCCGGGATGGTCGCCGTACCGCTGTATCCGCCCGGTCTGCCGGGGCAGGGCGACCGGCTGGTCGGGGTGTTGGGCGACGCGCGTCCGTCGGTCGTGCTGACCACCGAGCGCGCCCTGCCGGAGGTGACGGACTTCTGCGAGCGTGCCCACGTGCCGGTCCTCGCGACGGACCGGGTCCCGGACACCGCGGCCCTCAACTGGCAGGCGCCCGTGCCGGATCCGGCCGCGACCGCCTATCTCCAGTACACCTCCGGCTCCACCCGCGCTCCGGCCGGCGTGGAGATCACGCACGGGAACGTCGTCGCCAACGCCCGCCAGGCGCTTGCCGCTTACGGTGCCGACGCGCACCCGATGACCTGCGTGGGCTGGCTGCCGCTCTACCACGACATGGGGCTGGTGCTGAGCGTCGCGGCCCCGGTCGTACGGGGTCTGCTGTCGGTGCTCATGGACCCGGCCGCGTTCCTGCACGAACCGGCGCGCTGGCTAAGGCTGTTGGCAGCGCATCCGCAGGCGCTGAGTGCCGCGCCCAACTTCGCCTACGACTACTGCGCCTCCGCCGTCACCGGGGCGCAGAAGGAGGGGCTGCGGCTGGACGGGGTCGCCGCGCTGATCAATGGCAGCGAACCCGTCCGGCCCGGCACCGCCGACCGTTTCCACGCCGCGTTCGCCGCGCAGGGGCTCGCTGCGGAGGTCCACTGTCCGTCGTACGGGCTCGCCGAGGCCACCGTCTTCGTCAGCGCCGCCCGGCCCGGCCGCCCGCTCGGCCGGTTCGCCCTCGACCGCGACGCCCTCGCCGCGGGAAAGGCTCTGCCCGCGCGGCCCGACGACCCCCGGGCCGTGCTATTGGCGGGCTGCGGAACGCCGGTCGGCCAGCGGGTGCGCATCGTCGATCCGGCCGCCCATGCCGTGCTGGCCGAGGGGGAGGTCGGGGAGATCTGGGTGCAGGGTCCCAACGTGGGGCGCGGCTACTGGAACAACTCCGCGCAGACCAAGCGTGTCTTCGGCGCCGCGCTCGGCGAGGACGCTCCGGGCAGTTGGCTGCGCACCGGTGACCTCGGGACCGTCCTGGAGGGGCAGTTGATCGTCACCGGCCGGCTCAAGGACCTCATCGTCATCGACGGCCGCAACCACTACCCGCAGGACGTGGAGGCCACCGCGCAGGACGCCCATCAGGCCGTACGGCGCGACCGGCTCGCCGCGTTCGGCGTGCCGGGCGGCGCGGGCGAGCGGGTGGTGGTCGTCGCCGAGCACGCGCGTACGACCAGCCTCGCCGACATCGACGTACCGGCCCTGACCCGTGCCGTACGCGCGGCCGTCTCCGCCCGGCACGGGCTGCGGCTCGCCGACGTCGTGCTCGTCGCACCGGGCACCGTGCCCCGCACCTCCAGCGGCAAGGTGTCCCGGGCCCTGACCCGCACCCGCTATCTGGAGGGCGCCTACGCGGCGGAGACCGCCGTATGACGGCCGCCGACACGAGAACACTGCTGCGCCGCCACATCGCGGAACGGGTCGCCGAGTGGAACAACACCCCTGTCGACGACGTCCCGTTGGACCGACCGCTGGCCGAACTCGGCATGTCCTCACGGGACGCGGTCGTGCTGGCGGGCGAGTTGTCCTCGCTGACGGGCCACGAGTTGCCGGCGACCCTGCTGTGGGAGGCGCCGACCGTGGACGCGCTGGTGGACCGGGTGTGCGGTACGGCCACGCCGATTGCCGCGCGGGAGACACCTGTTGCGTCTGCCCCGGGCGGGCCCGTGGCGGTCATCGGGGTCGGCTGCCGACTGCCGGGCGGGGTGCGCGGTCCGGCCGACTACTGGCGCCTGCTGATCGACGGCGTCGACGCGATCAGACGCGTACCCGAGGACAGATCGGCCGACTTCACGACGTTACCGCCCCCGGAAACCCCCCTGCACGGCGGCTACTTGGACGACATCGCCGGGTTCGACGCCGACTTCTTCCGCATCACCCCGCGTGAGGCCGCGGTGATGGACCCCCAGCAGCGCATCCTCCTGGAGGTCGTCCGCGAGACCCTCGACCACGCCGCCGTCCCCGCCACCGCCCTCGCGGGCACGGCCACCGGCATCTACGTCGGCGTCTCGGTCCCGGAGTACGGACAGCTCACCGGCGCCGACGTGAACGCCGTCGACCCGTGGGCCCCGGCGGGCGCGGCGCTGAGCGTGACGGCGGGCCGACTGGCCTACGTGTTGGACACCCACGGTCCCAACATGGCGGTGGACACGGCCTGTTCGTCCTCCCTCGTCGCCGTGCACCAGGCCTGCGTCAGCCTCCGCACCGGCGAGACCGACACCGCGATCGCCGCAGGGGTCAACGTCCTCCTCTCCCCCGTCATCGGTGTCGCCTTCGACCGTGCGGGCGCCCTCGCCCCGGACGGCCGCTGCAAGCCCTTCTCCACGGCGGCCGACGGCATCGGACGCGGCGAGGGGTGCGCGGCGGTGCTGCTGAAGCGGCTGTCCGACGCGGAACGGGACGGCGACCGTGTCCTCGCGGTGATCCGCGCCACCGCCGTCAACTCCGACGGCCGTTCCAACGGTCTCCTCGCCCCCAACCCGGCGGCCCAGCACGCCCTGTTGACGACCACGTACGCGCGGGCCGGGCTCACCCCGGCCCACATCGACTACGTGGAGGCGCACGGCACCGGCACCCCGCTGGGCGACCCCATCGAGGCGGGCGCGCTCGGGGCGGTGCTGGGCGCGGGCCGTGACCCCGAACAGCCGTTGCTGCTCGGCTCGGTGAAGGGGAACCTCGGGCATCTGGAGTCCGCGGCCGGCATCACCGGCCTGGTGAAGACCGTCCTCGCCCTCCACCACGACCTCGTCCCGCCCTCGCTGCACGGCAACACCCTCGACGACACACGACTGCGCGTCGTCAACGAGCCCGAACCATGGCCCCGTTACGGCGGCACGGCCACCGCCGGCGTCTCCGGCTTCGGGTTCGGCGGCACCAACGCCCATGCCGTACTGGAGGAACGGCTGCCCGCCGTCCTCCCGGTCGACGAGCCTGCCGCACGTCTCCATCTCCTCTCCGACGTCGACACCGAGCGCGTGCGGGACACCGCGTCCCGCCTTGCCACGTGGCTCCGTACGCCCGAGGGCGGCGCCGCCCGCCCCGCCGACGTGGCGCGCACGCTCGCGGGACGGGTCGGGCGAGGGCCCGTACGCGCCGCGGTCGTCGCACGCGACAGGGCCGAACTGGCCGATGCGCTGGGCGCGTTGGCTCAGGGTGGCAGCCCGGATGCGCGAGTGGTGACCGGTGACCGCGGCCTCGTAGGGCGCGGTCCGGTATGGGTGTTCTCCGGGTACGGCAGCCAGTGGACCGGCATGGGGCGTCAACTGCTCCTGGAGGAGCCAGCTTTCGCCGCGGCCGTGGAGAAGCTCGACGCCCAGGTCTCCGACGTGTTCGGCTTCTCCCTCCACGAGCACCTGGCCTCCGCGGGTGCTCTCGACCGGCTGGACGTCGCTCAACCCGTCCTGTTCGGCGTCCAGTTGGCGCTCGCCGAGCTGTGGCGGTCGTACGGTGTGGAGCCGGTCGCCGTGATCGGCCACTCCCTGGGCGAGGTGGCCGCCGCCGTCTGCGCGGGCGCTCTGGACGTGGCGGACGCGGCCCGGGTCGTCGCCGTACGGGCTCGGCTGCTCGGGCGGCTGCACGGGGGCGCGATGGCCGTCGTGGACCTGGAGGACGTCGAACTTTCCTCCCTGGAGCGGGACTTCCCCGGGGTTCAGGTCGCCGTCCACTCCTCGCCCCGGCAGAAGGTCGTCACCGGTGACGAGATGGCGGTCGCCCGGCTGATGCGCCGGCTGGAGGAGCGAGGGCGGGCCGCCCGGGTCATGCGGGTCGTCGGCGCGGGGCACTCGCCGCAGGTGGACCCGCTGCTGCCGGAACTGGCCGAGGCCCTCGCGGACGTCGGTGGCAGACCGCCACGCGTCCCCGTCTATTCCACCGTCCTCCACGACCCGCGCGGTGCCTGCGAGTTCGGCGCCGGCCACTGGGCCGCCAACCTGCGTCGGCCGGTGCGCCTGGACCGGGCCCTCGGCGCCGCCGCGGCTGACGGGCACACCGCCTTCGTGGAGATCTCGCCGCATCCGGTGCTGGCGCGGTCCATCGCCGACAACGTGCCCGGCGCGCTCACCGTGGGCACGGTGCGTCGCGACGCGGACGGATCCGCCGCGTTCCTCTCGGAGTTGGGGGCCTTGTACGCGGCGGGACTGGACCTGCCGCTGCCGGGCGGCCGGGTCATCGACCTCCCGGCACCGCGCTGGCGGCACGTCCGGTACTGGTGGACCGATGGCCGAACTCCCCTGGCCACGACTGCCACACACCGGTGGGCCGAGCCCGCTCCCGCCGCCGGTGATTCGATCACCGCCCGCCTCAGCCACCACATCGCGACCGTCACCGGCCACCCGGCGACCCGTATCACCCCCACCACGGCCCTGACCGACCTCGGCCTGGACTCCCTGATGGCCGTCCGCATCCGCACCGCCCTGGAACGCGACTTCGGTGTCGAGCTGCACCTGCGTGATCTGTTCGACGCCGCCACGGTCGCCGAAGTGGCGGACCGGATAGGTCAGTTGGCCGACGGCCCGTCCCCTCTCTCTCCGCTCTTCCTGTTCCACGCCGCCGGCGGAACCACCGACGTCTACCGCGCACTCGCCGAACGTCTCGGTGAGGACCGGCCGGTGCACGGACTGGACCGGATCGAGGACGCCCACACCGTGTCCGAGAAGGCCCGCCGCTACGTCGAGGCGATCACCGCCGCCCATCCCGACGGGCCCTGTGTGCTTGCCGGTTGGTCCTTCGGCGGTTTCGTGGCGCAGGAGACGGCACGCCAACTCACCGCCGCCGGACGGGACGTCGAACTCGTCGTGCTCATCGACTCCGTACGGCCCCTCCCCCAGCCCGGCCGCGCACCCGCCGACCGCATCCGCGCGCATCTCACGGGCTTCGCCCAGCACATCGCCGACACCTACGACGTCCAACTCCCCCTGCCCTACGACGAACTCGTGGCGATGGACGACGACCACGAGCGCATCGACCTCGTGCTGCGCACCCTGCGCGGGGCCGCACGAGTGCCGCCCGCCGCGTTGGAGCACCAGCGTGCCTCCTACCTCGACCTGAGGATCGGCGAGGCGCATCAACCGGGCCGGTACGAGGGCCGGGTGGTCCTGTACCGGGCCACCGAACCGGCTCCGCACACCGTGCGTGACCCGGCGTACGAGCGGGACGACGACGCGCTCGGCTGGGACGAGGTGTGCCCGCGCCTGACGGTCGTACCGGTGGCGGGGCATCACCTGTCGTTGCTCGACCCGCCGTACGTCGACGAGATCGCCGCCCATCTGCGGCGGGTGCTCGCCACGCCCGGCGGGCCCGCCGAACCGGACTGAGGAGCCGCCATGCCGCACCACCACCCCACCGGAATCTCCCGACGAGCCGTCACGAGAGCAACGGCGGCCACGGGACTGGCCGTTCTGTTCGGTGCCACGGCCGCCGTAGGACGCGCTCGGGCCGCGACGCAGGTCTCGACGCGCACGTTCGACGTGTCCGTGTCCTCGCCCGCGCTGGGCCGCAGCGCGCCGGTGCGGCTGATCCTGCCGTCGAGCTTCGACGCGCAGCCAGGGCGGACGTATCCCGTGCTGTATCTGCTGCACGGGGCGCACGACGACTACACGTCGTGGACGCGGGAGACGGACATCGAGGCGTTCACCGAGGGCCGGGACCTGATCGTGGCGATGCCGGACGCGGGGCCCACCGGCATCCCCAGCGCGTGGCGCGACGGGCCGGACTACGAGACCTTCCAACTCCAGGAGGTTCCGGCGCTGTTGGCCCGCGACTACCGGGCGTCCGGGGTGCGGGCCGTCGCCGGAGTGTCCACCGGGGGCTACGGCGCGATGGCGCACGCGGCCCGGCACCCGGGCGCGTTCACCGCCGCCGCGTCCTACAGCGGCATCCTCGACACCACGGCCCCCGGGATGCCCTCGCTCGTGGACGCCATCGTGGCCCGCGAGAGCCTGGCGCCGCGTTCCCTCTGGGGCAACCCCCTTCTGGACCTGCTGACTTGGCGGGCCGCCAATCCTCGTGCCCAGGCCGGCGGCCTGCGCGGGACGCCCTTGTACGTGTCCAACGGCAGTGGTGTGGCCGGGGGTTCGGGCGACTGGCTGCCCGAGGCGCTGGAGAGTCTGCTGTGGCCCTCCGCGCACAGTTTCACCGGCATTCTGGCCCTGCTCGGCATTCCGGTCACCGCGCACTTCTACTCGGGAGGTGGACACAGCTGGGCCTACTGGAAAGGGGAGTTCACCACCTCGTGGCCGATGCTCGCCGGTGCGCTGGGGCTGCCGGAGTGATGTCGGTGCAGCCGGGGCACGGAACGGAGCGCAGGGGACGGCCGTCCAACACGGGACGTCCCCCTCGTCCCACGGGCAACAGTCCGTGGGCGAGCCGCCTCCGGGGGAAAGGAGTGTCCGTCGTGGCTGTCCCCACCCCGCGCGGAGTACCCACCGAGCCCGGAACCGCTTTGGTTCCGCCCGACCTGGCCGAGCTGTTGCGCTCCCAACTCGCCGCCGTCTCCGACGAGGTGGAGGAGGTGGTGCGCAGAGAGGTCCCCGAGTACGCGCGGCCGGCCGACGGGACGTACCGCGAGAACCTCAGGTCCGGGGTGGTGCAGGCGCTCACGCTGTTCGTCGACCACATCGCGGACCCGCGCGGCCAGAACGCCGCGATGGCGGCGGCGTACTACGAGGAACTCGGGCGCGGCGAGGCCCTGGAGGGCCGCAGCCTGGAGGCACTTCAGTCGGCGATCCGCGTGGGCGGGCTGCACGCCTGGCGGCTGATGGGCCGTACGGCGGAGGAACTCGGCCTGGATTCTGCGGTGGTGGCCGCGCTCGGGGAGCTGGCGTTCCGGACCGTGCACGAGGTCGCGGAGGCGGCGGCCGCCGGGTACGCGGAGGCGCAGTCGCGCAGCACGGACGAGCTGGAGCGGCGGCGCAGACGGCTGCTCGAACTCCTGCTGGGCGAGGGGCCGGTGGCCCCGGAGGCGGTGCAGGACCTGGCGCACGGCGCTCGGTGGCGGGTGCCTGCGCAGGTCGCCGTCATCGCGCTCGCGGGCCCCGCGGACCCGCGTACGGAGGACCGGCCGCCGGCGATGCCGGGCGCGCTGGCCGACATGGAGTCACGGCCGCCGCGCGTGCTGGTGCCGGACCCGGAGGGCTACGGCCGGTTCGGCGGGCGGTCGTTCGTGCTCGGCCTGGGCGGCCGTCCGGCGGCGATCGGTCCTACGGTCCCGGTCGTCGAGGCCGCGCGGTCGCTGCGCTGGGCCACGCGGGCGCTGGGGCTGATGGGCCGCGGGGTGCTGCCCCGGCAGGGCGTGGTGCTGTGCGCCGACCATCTGTCGACGCTGCTGCTGCACAGCGACGAACCGCTGCTCGCCCAGCTGGAGTTACGGGCCCTGGCGCCGCTCGACGCCGCGTCGGAGGGTCAACGCCCGCGGCTGGCCGAGACGTTGCTCGCCTGGCTGCTCAGCGGCAGCAACGTGCCCGATGTCGCCGCCCGGCTCCACATCCACCCGCAGACGGTCCGCTACCGCCTGCGTCAGCTGGAGAAGCTCTTCGGCGCGTCCCTGCACGAACCCGGCACCCGTCTGGACCTGATCCTCGCGCTGCGTTCGGCGGATTTACGGGACGGTGACCGCGACTCACGCGGCGACAAAAACAGAGAGAGTTTCTGAATTCCCGTCCATAACACCGGGAACGGGAACGCGAATACCTTCGGGACAGTCCTTTCCACAGGCGCTCCACGCGCCCCACCCTCAAAGGATTCCCATGCGTATTCGATTGTGTCTCGCCGCGCTCTCGCTGGTCGGCGGGGCCGGGCTCGCCACCCTCTCCGCACCCGCCGCAACGGCCGCCACCTGTTCGGACCTCGACGTCGTGGCGGCGCGCGGCACCTTCGAGCCGGGCACACTCGGCCTGATCGTCGGCGACCCGGTGTTCTCCGCGCTCCAGCAGAAAATCACCGGAAAGACGCTCTCCAGCTATGCGGTGAACTATCCCGCCGACCTCTCCCTCACGTCCGCCGCGCAGGGAAATTCCGATGCGGTGAACCACGTCAACGCGCAAGCCGCCGCGTGCCCCAATCAGCGTTTCATTCTCGTCGGCTATTCGCAGGGCGCGAACGTCATCGACAACTCCATAGGGATCAGCAGCGACGGCGCGGTGGTCGGCAGCCCGATCGTAGCGACCATCCCCGCCGCGCTCGCACCGCGAGTCGCCGCGGTGCTGCTGTTCGGCAACCCGATCCGGGCCCTCGGCAAGAGCGTCACCGGCACCTACCAGAGCCGCACCATCGACTTCTGTGCCAACGGTGACCCGATCTGCCAGAACGGCGGGACCGACGTGGGGGCGCACCTCGGCTACACCTCCGACGCCGGCGCGGCGGCCACGTTCGCCGCGGGCAAGATCTGAGCCGTGGCAATGCGCTGACGGGGACCGGGAGTTGATCCTCCCGGTCCCCATCGGCGTTACGGAACGGCCGTACGGGGATGGCTACTTGGGGGATACGGCGAATGCCGCGAGGCTGCTGGAGACGACCTCGGGGCGGCCGTCGTTCTGGACGGGTGCCGCGGTCAGTACGTCGAGGTGCTGATAGCCGGGGGCGATCACGGGGTGCAGGTCGGCCGGGACGTGACCGGCCAGCAGTCCGTCGCCCGCGAGGACGGTGAGCGTCGGGTTGGCCGTCAACCCGCCCGGGTGCACGAGGAGTTGCCTCACCTGCGGCGAGGTGGCCAGCTCGATGTCGGTGACCAGTTTGGTCGGGAAGTACTGCTCGGTGAAGTCCAGCGGCTGTTCCCCCATGCTGCGGGCCAGTTCGCGGATGTCGGTGACCTCCTTGCCGGCGTTGGTGAACGGGGTGCCGTCGGCCGACCGGTACCCGGGGTCGTCGGCAGTGCCGACACGGTCGTAATCGCGCCAGGTGTAGAGCGGCCCGTGAGGCTGGGCCGGGATGGCCTTGTACTCGACGCCGAACACCTGCGACTGGTCCGAACTCCCGTTGGCGGCCGGGAAGTTCTTGTCGACGATCGGCCCGCCGTCGAAGAAGCCGACGCTGCTCTGCAAGAACGCGAGGGGCACGGAGTTGTCGTCCATCAACGACCCGAGCACGGCGTCGTTGGTGAGCCGGAAGTCCTTCACCGCGGGTGAGCCGGTGAGGAACGTGGCGGCGTCCTTGGAGAACAGGAAGCGGTTCGTGGCCTCGATGTTGACGTTGGAGGGGAGGTAGGACGGCAGGTCCGCCTCGCCGTCCGGATTCTGTACGGCGCCCAGGCCTGCGATGGCGAGCAGGGTCATCGTCTCGGGGTTGAGCAGCACGGGCGCGGACAGCGAGCGGGACAGCACGCCGCTGTCGAGCCCGGCCTGTACGACGCCGTAACCCAGCCCGATATCAGGCAGGTTGGTGTCGTCCGGGATGCTGCCGTTCAGGTCCGCCAGGTCGGTGGAGATCGTCGTGTCGAGGGCGAAGTACCCGGCGCACTGGTTCTGTCCGGCGTCCGCCGTGGTCGCGGGGTTGCCGTCGAAGTCGGCCGCCGCGAAGTACCCGGTGATGACGCCGCCGAGCGAGTGTCCGCCGCACAGCACCTTGCGCTTGCGCAGCCCCTGGTCGGGCAACTCGGCGACGAGCAGGTCGTATTCGTCGCGCACGGTCTGTTCGATGCCGAGCTTGGCCATCCAGCCGAGCTGGTCGTTGCCGACGAACCCGGCGAAGGTCCGGCCGCCGACGGCCTTGCCCCGGTAGTAGTAGTCGACGGCCGTGTGCTGGTCGCCGGAGGCGATACCGGCGGGATCCTCAAGGCAGTTGGAGCGCCGGTCCAGGGCCCAGAACTCGATGTGCCGTCCCCGCGCGGCGGCTTGGGCGACGGTGTCGCGGGCGACGCTGTCGAAGGCACCGGCGCCTTCCAGGATGCCCGGCTGGGCCACGAGGATCCGGTCGGCGGCGGCCGACGCGCTCGGCCCGTCGGCGGCGCGGTAACGCAGATACGACAGGCGGTCGCACGCCGCCGGACGGGCGCCGAACGACTGCGGTAACGGCACTTTGACCCGCACCAGCGACTCGACCACACCGTCGGCGGGATGCGTCGACGCCACCGGGGTCTCGGTGCGCGCACCGTCGCCCTGGGCCTGTGGAGCGGCCGCGGTGAGCGCGCCCGCGGTCAACAGCACCGCGAGCGCGGCACCACGCCACGTACGTCCTGTGCTCGCGGCTCCGCGCCACGAACTTCCTTTGCTGCGACTCGTGTTCATGGCCGGACCGTAGGACGGCCGGGACCACGGGATCAGGCAGTGCTCACAAGAACGCAGCGCACGCCGGCGCCCTTGTCACCTGCTCGCAGAGAACCCCGCGGCGAACCCGCGGACGACGGCGTGCGGTCAGGCGTCCTTGATCGTCGCGGTGACGGGCGTGCCGGTCTCCACCGTACGGCTGACCGTGCACAGCCGTTCGTGGGAGACGGTGACCGCCCGGGGCAGGATCGCGCGGGCCCGGTCCCCGGCCTCCCCCTCGGGGAAGGTCACGGCGAAGGTGACCGCCAGGTCGGTCATCCGGTTGCCGAGGTCGTCGCTGACCTTGTTGCCGGTCACCGTGACGGTGAACCCGTCCGGCTCCGCGTGCCGCGAGGTGGCCACGTCGACGTCGGCCGCGGTGCAGCCGCCGATCGCGGCGAGCAGCAGCTCGACGGGGGTGAACTCGGTACCGCCGCCGACGGCGGTACCGAAGTCGATCGTGCCGCCACGGGCGTTGGTCGCGGTGAAGCGGCCGGGGGCGGTGCGGTCGACGGTGACTTGGCGCAGGGGATTGTCGCTCATGGTGGGGATCCTTCCAGAGACCTCGACCGGAGCGTCCGAGGCCACGGAGATGATCCCTGGAAGCGCGCCCTCAGCCGACGGCCGACCAGGCGCCGGCGATCTCGGCCGCGATCGGGGCGTGGGACAGGTACTGCGCGATGTCGTGCGCCCGGTCCTTCGGGTTGGCGCAGAGCACGTCGCGGACCCGGTCCCAGGTGTCGCCGAGCGGGCAGCCGATGGCGACGGCGTCCCCCGCCGCCCACGCGTTGAGCCACACGTCCACCTGACCGGGCCGGACGGCGCCGTGGGCGAGCAGTCGCCTGTACACGGCGTCCAGTCCGAGCGGACTGCCGGCCGTCACCAGCAGGGGTACCGAGATCCCGCTGGGCAGCATGGTGCACAGGTCGAGCGCGACGACGGTACCGAGGCTGTGGCTGACCAGCACGATCTCGCCGTCCTCGGGCAGCCCGGCCAGCACCGCCTCCAGCACGGCGTCGCGTACCGACTTGTCGCCGAGGTAGGCCGCGACGTCGCGGAACACCGCCGCGATCACGATGTCGTCGAGCCCGCTGCGCGCCGCGATCCAGGACAACGGCCGTTGCAGTGCGGCGACCGCCCCGCCGAGCAGGCCCGACTCCTGCGCGTCCGCGGGCTGTTGCTCCGATTCGGGCATCCTGGTGGCCTTGGCGGATTCGGCGATCAGCGCGGCGTAGACGGCGCGAGCGCCGGGGTCGTCCGGAACGTACGCCTCGGCCGTGGTCGTCGCCGTATCGAGGCCGGCACTCTCACGGCCGGCCGTCGCGGTGGCCAGCGCGTCGCCGTAGAAGGGGAACCAGACGTCGGCGTCGTCCAGTGGGGGAAGGCCCGCGGCCGCCAGTCCGACGGCCAGGCCCCGGCACCAACCGGCGCGCAGTTCGGCGGGGTTGTGGCCCTGCTGGCCGCGGCCGTGCAGGAACACCACGCGCCGTCGGCCGGCGGCGGTCCGCCCGGTGACGCCGCGCCGCTCTTGAGCACCTGTGCCGCGTCCGCCGGAGCGGCCGTCGCCCGGCACCGTCTCGACGGGCACCGGCCCGACCGGCACCGCCTGGGGCCCCAACTCGGCGAGCAGCGCTTTCTGTTCCGGTGGCAGCGCGGCCTCGGCGAGGTGCCGCAGGATGCCGCTGACCCGGGCCCCCTCGTTGGCGATCCAGCCCGCGCCACCGGGGTCGGGCACACCGGCGTGGTGGAGTGCGACGACCTCCCACTGGTCGTTGAACACGGGCGAGCCGGAGCTTCCGGGCTCGGTGTCCGTGCGGTAGTGCAGGAACCGCGGGAGTTGGTTCAGCAGTTCGTTGGCGCGGACCGCGACCTCCTTCGGCCGCCTGTCGGGGTGGCCGACGATGTTCACCGGCTCGCCGATGACGATCTTCCCCTGTTGGGCGATGAGCCTCAGCCAGCCGTGCACCTCGCCCGGCCGCTTCCCGTCGGGGCGGGCCCCGACCGCGACGAGTGTGTAGTCGAGCGCGGGGTCCGTGACGAACAGTTCGTCCGGGGCCAGGTCGTAGGAGTCGACCGGTTTGGGCACGCCGTCGGCATCGGATTCGAAGTCGAACTCCGCGGCGGACTCCGTCGCCGTCGCCACGTCGGGCAGCACGTGGTGGTTGGTGAGCAGCAGGCGCTCCCCCACGAGGAAACCGGTGCCGAACCCGGCCCGCCGGCCGCCCTGGATGATGTCGACGCGGGCGACCGCGCGGGCAGCACGCGCGCCGCGGGCAAGGAAGTTGACGCTCTGCAACTCGTTCGCGGCGCCGAGGATCCGCTCGAAGACGACGGCGGGACGCACCGGCCCTTCGTCGGACGGCACCGGCGTCAGGTCCCCCGGGTCGACCTCACGCTTGCTCACCAGCCGCTCCACGCGGGCGCTCAGCTGTTCCGCGCTGTCGGCGGCGAAGGGCGAGCCGGTCTCCACCTGCAGTCGCCGGATGTTCTCGCGTTGGTCCACCGTCTCCCGGTAGCGCTCCACCATGTTCTGCTGCTGTTGTCGTAGGTCCATGCGCGCATGGTCCGGTGAGCGGGGAACACGGCGCTTCGGGGAACTCCCTACGGCGCGGCCGCGCCCCCGCCGACACGGATCGGCGGGGGCGCGGGGGTGCGGGGGTGCGGCCCACAAGGGTCTTGGCGGGTCAGAGGACGCCGGCGAACCGGAGGAAGTCGGCGATCGTGCGCACCGGCCGGCCGTTCGGGAGCAGGACGCCCTGTGCGGGGCTCCAGCTCGTCCGGTTGACGTACGAACCGGGGTCCCTGCGGATCTGGCCGATGATGGTCTCGGCGACGATGCGGCTGCCGACCTCGCCGAGCCGCTGGCCCAGCTCCCGCACCTCGGCCTCCTTCAGCACGTAGAACCACAGCGGGGTCGTGTCGAACAGACCGCCGGACTCCAGGGCGTCCTTGACCAGGTCGCTGCTGCCCTCCTCGAGTTCCACGCGGCTGAGGGGTTCGACCTCGAGCGCCTCGGCCACCGCCTGTCCGGTGGGGGCGGCCAGTCGGTAGCCGCGCAGGAGGTTGCGTTGGGCGAGGTGCTTGAGCAGTTTCTTGATCCGTTCGGGCAGGCTCGGGTCGGTGCCCTCGTTGCGCAGGTCGGCGAGTGGTGGTGCGAGCCTGGTGTCGATGAGCCGGGCGAAGCGGTTGGCGAACGGGCTGTTCTTGTCGACCATCCGGTCCCACTCCGCCGGCCAGTTCGACGGGAGCGTCGTGAGCGTGCCGGCGAAGCCGCCCTTGCCGGTGAACTGGAAGAGCTGGTCCAGGGTGGACACGGGAAGCCTGTCGCCGGGGCGGCCGAAGTTGCGGTTCCAGTCGTAGGCGCCGCGCACCATGCTGTGGCCGAAGCGGAAGGCCGCCACCGAGAACTCGATCGGCATGTAGGTGCCGCGCCGGTCCAGGTCGAGCAGGTTCCCCTCCGCGGTGTCCACGAGGTCGACGACGTCGGGGCGCGCCACGGTGTGCAGATAGTCGTGCACGCTCAACCACTGGTAGGTCCACCGGGTGAGGTCCCGGGCCCGCCGGAAGATCTCGACGTCCGTCTCGAACTCGGGCTCGTGGTCGCGCACCCAGTCGACGGCCGCGTTGTGGAACCGCAGGAACGCCACATGGAGTTGGGCCACCACGAGGTTCTCGTCGTTGCGTGTGTCGCCGACGAGCGGGGTGCGGTCGGTCTTGCGCGGCAGGTCCCGTTGTATGTCGTCGACCGGGGGGATCAGCGCGCCCACGTTGGCGGGAACCGGCGAGAGCAGGCCCAGCCGGAACTTGATCCCGTCGTACGGAACGGCGTCCTTGCCCGGCACCGGTGGCGCGAACGGCCCGTCGCCGTAGACCGAGTCGAGGTTCAAGGACGGGATCCGCAGGTTCTCCAGCTTCCTGACCACCTCGTCCGGCGGCACGGGCGGCGGATTCTCATCGGTGATGCTGATCACCAGGTCACGGTCGGTCGCGGCCGTCAGGTCGTGGTCGACGAACTGGCCCCAGTAGGTGTAGATCGGCGGGATCGGCGAGTTGAGCACCGGGTCGCGCACCTCGTCCGGGGTCTCCACGATCGCCGAGCCCAGGGCGAGGAGGGCCTTGACGACCTTGGGGACGTCGTCGATCGGGAGGTGGTTGTCCGGGAACTTCTTCGCGAGGTCGAGGAACAAGTAGTCGAAGGAAGTGGTACCCACGTGCGCCGCGTCGTCGGTGGACTCCTGGACCACCGTGCTGCGCATGCTGAGACTCTCCTGGCTCTGGGCGGTCTTCTCCGCCTCCTCCGCACTGTCGAGAATCGCGTGTCCGCCGTGCGTGAGGTTCGTGATCACTCGCCGGAACTGTCCCTGCTCAGTCATCCCGTATCCCTTTCCGGTCTAGGAACACGCGAGCATTCCCGAACGCCCGCGCCACGGCTTCGGGGAACTCCCTGCCTCCGCCCGGGACATGCCCTCCCGCATTCGTGAGGGGCTCCCCCGCCGGAACACCTACGCCACCTGCCGGGCCGGCGGCGCCGGACACACCCGGCAGGGTCTACGCGTCATGCACTCACCGCGCGAACCCCGCCGTACGGAGACCGTCGTAGGACCGTCCCTACCCCTGACGCCGATCACCCTCCCGGGGGCACCCTGGGGACATGACGGAACGCCGCGACGGAGCGGCAGCTGTACGGGGGCGTCATGGAAGAGACAGCGATGACCAGCGTGCCGGAGGGCGGCGCGACATACGACCCGGTCCACGTGCCGGAGGACTCGGGTGGGCACGGGGCGTACTGCGTCGTGGCTCCCGCCGCGCCCGACGAGGGGACGTCCCTCCCGGGACCCGCCGCCCTCGTCGGCCGACGTGCCGAACGAGACCTGGTGGACGGCCTGGTGGACGCCCTGCCCCGACAGGGCGGCGCCCTGCTGCTGAGCGGTGAGCCGGGGATCGGCAAGAGCATGGTGCTGCGCCACGCGGCCGCCCGCTGCCAGGGTGCCCGGGTGCTGTGGGCCCGTGGAGTGGAGTCGGAGGCCGTCCTGCCGTACGCGGTGCTCGCCGATGTGCTGCTGCCGCTCCGCCGTCACTTCGGCGAGCTGCCGCCGGCCCAGCGCAGTGCCGTCGAGGGCTGTCTCGCGCTCACGGACGTGGCCGAGTCGAACCCGTACGCGGTGTGCGCGGGCGCGCTCGGCGTGCTGGCCGCCGCCGGGGAGTCGTGGCCGCTGCTGGTCCTCGTCGACGACCTGCACTGGGCCGATCCTTCGTCGCGCCAGGTGCTTCAGTTCGTGGCCCGGCGGCTGGCCACGGAGCGAGTGGCCCTGATCATGGCGGCACGCCGGGGGCGGCAGGAGGAGGGCATCCAGGAGAGCGTGCCGCACACCACGCTGGGGCCTCTGTCGGACGACGAGTGCTGGACGCTGCTACGGCGGCAGGCGCTCGACCGGACGGACCGGGCGGCGGACCGGATCGTCCGGCTGGCGAACGGCAACCCCCTGGTCCTGGTGGAGTACGCGGCGGCGCTCGCCCGGACCCGTGCGTGCGGAACCGAGCCCTGGGACGACTCGTGGGAGGCGCCGGGGCCGCTGGTGGAGCGGGCGTGGCGCGGACAGCTGCGCATGCTGCCGCCGCGCAGCCGCAAGGCGCTGGTGTACGTCGCCGCCGGCCGGGCCCCTAAATGGCCGCTGCTGCAACGGGTGTTGGCGTTCGACGGGCTCACCACCGCCGACCTGGACGCGGCCGAGGCGGCCGGGCTGGTCCGTATGCGGGACGGCGCCTGCGAGCTGCGGCATCCCGTGCTGCGGCCGGTGGTGCTGGGACAGTGCGCCACCGTCCGGCGACTGGAGGTCTACCGGCGACTGGCCACCCTGAGTTCGGGCGAACTACAGACCTGGTACCTGGCCGCCGCCGCCCCGGGTCCGGACGAGTCGGTCGCCGCCCGTCTGGTGTCCGACGCCCGACAGGCGCGCCAGCGCGGGGCGTTGGCGGCTGCCGCGCCCGCCTGGCGCCGTGCCGCCGAGCTGTCACCGGACCCCGCGGACGCGGCCCGCCGGCTCTTCGAGGCCGCGCACGACGCGTTCTACGGCGGTACGACGCGCGATGCCGCCGAGTGGTGCGAACAGGCCCTGACGCGCAGTCAGGATCCTTTGCTCACCGCGGACATCGAGTTGCTGCGCGGCCAGGCCTGCACCTGGCTCGGGGATCCGGGCCGCGCGCACGAGCTGCTGGTCGGCGCCGCCCGGACGGTGGAGTCGGTGGACCGCTCACGTGCCTCCCAGCTGTACGGGGCCGCGGTGGTGCCGGCGACGATGGACGGGCGGATACGCGACGCGTGCGACATCGCCGCACGCTGCGAGGCGCTGGCTGACGGCATGCGCGGCACCCGGCGCCGGCAGGCCGCCGTCATGCGCGCCCGGGCGGAGGTGCTGGGCGGCGACGTGAGCGCGGGCCGGACGACCCTGTTCGCGCTGCTGGACGAGACGCGTGGCCTGACCGGCCCCGAGGAACGTCAGACGACGATGGAGATCGCGCAGGGCCTGTCGTGGACCGGCGACGGCGACCTCGCCCGCCGCGTGCTGGACACGGTGATCGAGGGGGTGCGCCGCGACAACGCCCCGGCCCTCCTGCCGTACGCCCTGTTGGCGCGGTGCCAGGTGGAGATGTGGTCCCGGTGGCCGATGGCGCGCGCGGACGCCACCGAGGCGCTGCGCTGGGCGGAGGAGTTCGGGCATCTGGCGATGACGGGCTACGCCTTGATCCAGCTCGCGCGGCTGGACGCCCTGCACGGCGACTTCGCGGACTGCCGGAAGCGGGTGGCGCAGTACGAGCGCTGGTGCGGCGGCCGACTGCGCGGCCTGGCCCTGTTCGCACGCGGTGCGCTCGGTACGTCCGCTTTCGCCGCCGGTGACGCCGAGGCGGCGCGTACGCACCTGGAGGCCGCGTTCGCGCTGGCCGACGAGATGGGGCTGGTCAATCCCACCCTCATGCCGTGGGTGGCCGACCTCGCCGAGGCCTGTCTGCGCACGGGGTCGAGGGAGGGTGCCGTGGCCGTCGCGGACTGGCTGCGGGAGCGCGACACGGCGACCGGTCTGGCGTGGCCGGCGGCCGCTCACGCCCGCTGCCGGCTGATGCTCGCGCGGTCCGCCGAGGAGGCCGCCGACTGGCTGGCCGTCGCGGAACGCGTCCATGCCGACAAGGAGATGGCCTTCGAGGCGGCGCGGACACGGCTCGTCGCGGGAGAGGTGCTGCGCCGGTTCCGGCGGCCGTCCGCGGCACGGGAGCCGCTGCTGCTCGCCCAGCGGACGTTCACCGCGCTGGGCGCTGTTCCGTGGGCGGTCCGGGCCGAGGCGGAGGTCGCGGCGACCGGACACCGCTCAGCCGTCCACGGGGACGAACCGCCTCCGGTGGCCCTGCTCACGCCGCAGGAACTCCAGGTGGCGCGTGCCATCGGCGAAGGCCTCAGCAACGTGGAGGCGGCCGCGTCCCTCTTCCTCTCCCGCAAGACGATCGAGGCCCATCTCACCCGCGTCTACCGCAAGTTGGGCGTCCGTTCCCGCTCGGACCTGGCGCGCTGCCTGGCCCATGCCGGAGTCACCGGGTAGCGGGGCGCGGGCGGTCGGGGTACGACGGAGTCCGGTGCGGGCAGGACGTGTGTGCTGCCCGCACCGGCCGCTTCAGGAGACCTGCGAGGCGTCGACCAGGACGACCCGGTGGTTGTACTGGATGGTGTAGTACTTGGCCGCGCCGGTGACGTAGGTGTCGCCCGAGACGAAGAAGTCGTCGGCGCTGACCGGGGGTTGGGTGGCGACGTAGGCCTGGCCGGCCGGGAAGCCGTAGAGGGTCAGGGGTTTCTGCGTGGACGGGGACAGGCCGGACGGGTACTCGGACGCCTGCGGGTAGCCGGAGCCGTAGAGGGTCGCGGCCTGGTCGCCGGAGTGGAGGATCGTGGCGCCCTGCGCGGCGCAGGTGTTGACGCCGCCGGGGTTGTGGAACCACACCTTCGCGCCGCTGAACCAGATGGCGGTCCAGTCGCCGTCGACGTCGGCGACCACGAACTGCTGGCCGGCCTGGACGGTGCTGCCCCAGTCGTGGATCGAGTCGGTGCCCGCGCTCGCGCCGGGGTGGACGGCCGGGTCCGCGAACAGGGGTGCGTCGGCACTCGGAGCGGTGCGCACGGGAAGGAAGTTGGCGGGTTCCGTGCTGTCGGTGCACGCGGTGGTGGCGCCCGTGGGATCGTCGGCCGGGCAGACCTGGACGGTCTGCTGGTTGGTCGCGAACTCGGGGCTGATGGTGACCGCCGAACCCACCCTCGGGACATGGCGGGCGGCGCTCTGCGCGTGGGCCGCCTTCGACGGGGCGACCATGTTCATGAACGCCGTCCAGTCCCAGTAGGGGCCGGGGTCCCAGTGCATGCCGGAGATGTAACTGTCCTGCGGGCCGGGCACGTTGTCGTGGCCGATGATGTGCTCGCGGTCGAGCGGGATGCCGTACTGCGCGGCGAGGTACTTCACGAGATCGGCCGTCGCCTGGTACTGCGCCTGCGAGTACCAGGTGGCACCGTGCGCGGCGTAGCCCTCGTGCTCGATGCCGATCGAGTGCATGTTGAACCAGTAGTTGCCGGCGTGGAACGCGATGTCCTTGGTGTGGGTCATCTGCGTGACGGCGGCGTCCGAGGCCCGCATGACGTAGTGCGCCGAGTCGCCGGAGCCCGCCGTCTGGAACGTCTTGATCGCGGCGTCGTAGGACGACTCGGTGTCGTGCAGGACGATGTACTTGATCTGCACGCCGTCGCCCGGGCGGCCCGCCACCTGCCCGTTGGAGGCGGCCGCGGCGAGGAAGGTGCAGTCGACGGTGGCCGGGCACTCGGTGTCGGTGGCCGTCACGGCGGCCTTCAGCTTCAGTTCGGACAGCTGCCGCGTCTCGGGGTGGACCGCGCTCTGCGCCGCGAGGCTGACGTGCTGTCCGTCGACCGTGGTCCGCGAGGCGCCCGAGGACACGGTCTTGAAGACGCGGTCGGCGAAGAGCTGCGCGGCCTTCTTGTCCGACGACTGGCTGTACTTGGCCACCGCCCCGTACCAGTCGGCCGGGTCGGTGGAGCTCTTGCCCGTCAACTCCTTCTGGTACGAGGCGAGTAGGGCGGCACCGGCCCGGATGTTGGCGCGGTCGTCGGTGCGCAGCTTCGCCGCCGGGGTGCCGGTGAGGCCGGCGGCCGCGTCGAGGGTGTGCAGGGCCGGGTCCGACGTCAGCTCGGCGAGGTCACCGCGGCCGACGGCGCCCGCCGAACCCCCGGACACCATCGCGGCGTTGACGTCCGTCAGGTTCATCGGGCCGTATCCGCCCGAGGTGTTGTAGTGCCCGTCGTGGTCGTCCCACTGCGACTCCTGGTACGACACGGCCAGGAGCACGGGCAGCGGTACGCCGAACTCCTCGGCCGCGTCGGTGAAGGAGGCTTGCCGGTCGGCTCCCGGGCTCGGTGCGGCGGCCTGCGCCGTCGACGGCAGAACGGCGAAACAGCCTGCGGCCACGGCGCCGCCGGCCAGAATTCCGGCCAGCACCTTCCGGGGTGATCTTCTACGCGAGGATTGCAAGGATCTTCCCTTGTATGTAGTGCCCTGTGAGTAGCGCTTGTAAGTGGTGCCTGCAAGTGGTGCCTGTAAGTGGCGCCTTGAGGCAGACGTACGGCACGACGCCTGCCCGACAGGGACGACGTACGGCGGTTCGTGCGCGGTGACGCGGGGATGGTCGGCGAGGTCGCCTCACGGCTCGGCGTCTCTGCGGACCGGTTCGCGGCNCAGGGCGAACTCCCCACCAACAGCATCAACTTC
>NZ_JBLTJC010000146.1:0-24221 GCF_048158785.1 Streptomyces colwelliae
TGACAGCGTCAGAAGTGTATAAGAGACAGCCCCCTCTCCGTCCGCTCCGCCCCCAGCCCGCTGCGTCCGCTCCGCTACGAGCTGCGTCGGGCCGCCGGTGTCAGTACCGGATTTCTGACCGGGGCCGCCATGCTCGTCGTCTCCGCCCTCACCGCGCTCCTGCTCGCCCGCATCGGGCACACCCCACAGCAGCGTCTCCTGGCCGCGTGGCCGCGGGAGTTGCCCCTGCCGCCCGCGGCGCTTGGTGCGGGACTGCTCGGGGCGTTCGCGTTCGGCGACGAGTTCCGCCACCCTGCCCTGGCGGCGGACCGCGGCACCGTGCCCCGCCGGATGGGGCTGCTCGTCGCGAAGCTCCTCGTCTCCGCGGCCACCGCACTGCTGCTGGCATTCCTCACAGTGGGCTGCGACGCCGAAGTGCTCTATCTCGTCTACGGACGGGAGCTCGCGCAAGTTCCCGCCGACTGGCTTTCGATGAGCGCGAGTTGGATCGGCCTGGTCGTCGGCTGCGCCTGGGCCGGCGTTCTGGCCGCCGGTGTCTTCCGGTCCACCACGGCCGGGCTCGCCGCGGTGGTCGCCGTACCGATTCTCGTCGTCCCCCTCGTGCACAAGGTGCTGGAAGGGCCCGCCGTGCGGACCGCGGAAGGCTTTCCGCTGCGGATGCGGAAGGTGTTCCTGCTGCAGTGGCCCTTCGGGGGAGAGCGTTACCTGTCCGCAGCGGCGCGGGTGATCGCCCAACCCGTGGGCGGGGCACTGACGTTGTCGCTGACCGCGCTGCTCTGCGCGTATCTGCTCACGACCCTGCGTAGCAGGGTCCGATGACGACCGCCCGCACCCTTCGGGTGCCGCTCTGCGCACAACTCCCCGTAGAAAGCCCATTTCTTTCCGATAAGGCGTCAATTGCGACGGGGTGAGCGATCACCCTTTCGTGTGCTTTTCACCAAAGACCTCAAGGGAGTTGGGGACAGCGCCGACAAAGGATCCGTGAGTACCCTTGCGCACACCATGATGACCGCCGCCCGCTCCGCAGACTCCGGTCTCGCCGGCCCGGGCGAACTCGACCGCTACCCCTTTGCCGAGGCGCCCGTCACCGAGCGCCTCGGAGCCCCTTCCTGGGACGGTTCCGACCCCGAGCTGGGCCGCGTGGGCCGGCGTGCCGCGGGCAGCCGCGGACGCGGGCTGCACGGCCAACTCGTCCAGCAGCTGGGTCAGATGATCGTCTCCGGGGACCTGGGTGCCGACCGCCCGCTGGTGCCCGAGGAGATCGGCCAGCGTTTCGAGGTCTCCCGCACCGTCGTCCGCGAATCGCTCCGCGTCCTGGAGGCCAAGGGCCTGGTCAGCGCCCGCCCGAACGTCGGCACGCGCGTGCGTCCCGTCAGCGACTGGAACCTCCTCGACCCGGACATCATCGAATGGCGCGCCTTCGGCCCGCAGCGCGACAACCAGCGCCGTGAGCTGAGCGAGCTGCGCTGGACGATCGAGCCGCTCGCCGCGCGCCTCGCCGCCGGGCACGGGCGCGAGGACGTCCAGCAGCGCCTCTCCGACATGGTCGAGATCATGAGCCACGCCATGGGGCAGGGCGACGCGCTGACCTTCTCCCGCGCGGACGCCGAGTTCCACTCGCTGCTCATCCAGGTCGCGGGCAACCGGATGCTGGAGCACCTTTCCGGGATCGTCTCCTCCGCCCTCCAGGTCTCCGGCGGCCCCGTCACGGGCTGTGACCGCCCGACCGAGGCCTCCCTGGGGCACCACGCCCGGATCGTCGACGCCCTCGCCGCCGGAGACGGTGCGGCGGCCGAGGCGGCCATGCGGCAGCTGCTCATCGTGCACCCCGAGGTGGAGCGCGTGGTGCCCGCCCCGCGCGAACACTGACGCGCGCGGGATGGCCCGCGCGGTCGAGGTGTGCCGCGTTCTCGTGGCGGCGCCCGGCCGGGGCGCCCGTCTTCCGCCGGACCCCGCAGGATCCTCCAGGGAATCCGGCGGGGTCCGGCGGTGCGACGGGGTGTCGGATTCCCCTGAGGAGCGCCTGTCACGGCCGCAGGTGACCTCCTCTGCCCGTGTCTGACCGTTTTTGAACGCTTACGGGGTGTGACTCGGGCCACGCAGATTGGGCGTAACGCTCGCGGGCACTGCGCGATGACCTAAGAGGTGACAGCCGCGGAAGGGAATACGGACGCCGTTCAAGGCGCTGTGTTTCTTCCCGGCCCCAGCCCGCGCCGTCGGCCCATCCCCAAGTCGGCGGTCGTCGGTTCCTGTCCGTACCGGACGGGGCCGGAAGCCGTTTTCCATCGTTCCGAGAGGTTGTTCGTGTCGGCCAGCACATCCCGTACGCTCCCGCCGGAGATCGCCGAGTCCGTCTCTGTCATGGCGCTCATCGAGCGGGGAAAGGCTGAGGGGCAGATCGCCGGCGATGACGTGCGTCGGGCCTTCGAAGCTGACCAGATTCCGGCCACTCAGTGGAAGAACGTACTGCGCAGCCTCAACCAGATCCTCGAGGAAGAGGGTGTGACGCTGATGGTCAGTGCCGCGGAGCCCAAGCGCACCCGAAAGAGCGTCGCAGCGAAGAGTCCGGCCAAGCGCACCGCCACCAAGACGGTCGCCGCGAAGACGGTGACCGCCAAGAAGGCCACCGCCACCGCGACTCCGGCGGCACCCGCCGCCGACGCCTCCGTCGAGGACGACGCCGCGCAGAAGGTCGCTGCCAAGAAGACCGCGCCCGCCAAGAAGGCGGTCGCCAAGAAGGTCGCCGCCAAGAAGACGACTGCGGCGGCAGCCAAGAAGACCAGCGCCAAGAAGGACGACGCCGAGCTGGTCGACGAAGAGGCGACCGAGGAGACCCCCGGCAAGACCGGGGACGAGCCCGAGGGCGCCGAGAGCGCCGGGTTCGTGCTCTCCGACGAGGACGAGGACGACGCGCCCGCGCAGCAGGTCGCTGCCGCCGGTGCCACCGCCGACCCCGTCAAGGACTACCTCAAGCAGATCGGCAAGGTCCCCCTCCTCAACGCCGAGCAGGAGGTCGAGCTCGCCAAGCGCATCGAGGCCGGTCTGTTCGCCGAGGACAAGCTGGCCAACGCCGACAAGCTCGCCCCCAAGCTCAAGCGCGAGCTGGAGATCATCGCCGAGGACGGCCGCCGCGCCAAGAACCACCTCCTGGAGGCCAACCTCCGTCTGGTGGTCTCCCTGGCCAAGCGCTACACCGGTCGCGGCATGCTCTTCCTGGACCTCATCCAGGAGGGCAACCTCGGTCTGATCCGCGCGGTCGAGAAGTTCGACTACACCAAGGGCTACAAGTTCTCCACGTACGCCACCTGGTGGATCCGTCAGGCCATCACGCGCGCGATGGCCGACCAGGCCCGCACCATCCGTATCCCGGTGCACATGGTCGAGGTCATCAACAAGCTCGCGCGCGTGCAGCGCCAGATGCTCCAGGACCTGGGCCGCGAGCCCACCCCGGAGGAGCTGGCCAAGGAACTCGACATGACCCCGGAGAAGGTCATCGAGGTCCAGAAGTACGGCCGCGAGCCCATCTCCCTGCACACCCCCCTGGGTGAGGACGGCGACAGCGAGTTCGGTGACCTCATCGAGGACTCCGAAGCCGTCGTCCCGGCCGACGCGGTCAGCTTCACGCTTCTCCAGGAGCAGCTGCACTCCGTCCTGGACACCCTGTCCGAGCGCGAGGCCGGCGTGGTCTCGATGCGCTTCGGTCTCACCGACGGTCAGCCGAAGACCCTCGACGAGATCGGCAAGGTGTACGGGGTCACCCGTGAGCGCATCCGCCAGATCGAGTCCAAGACCATGTCGAAGCTGCGCCACCCGTCGCGTTCGCAGGTGCTGCGCGACTACCTCGACTAGGTCGTAGTCGTACGACACGGAAGGCCCGGTTTCCCCTCAGGGGCCGGGCCTTCGTGCTGGCCGCGGGTGCGCGGCGCGACGCGCTGGATCACTCTGGGTCTCTCATGACCATCCCAGAGTGAGGAACGTGCATGCGTCGTCCCCTTGCCCGGGCGCTGACCCGGCCGCTGGTCCTGGCGGCTGCCGCGTCCGCCATACCGCTGGTCTCCGCGGCCCCTGCGGCCGCCGACAGCATCGTCGTCGGCGGATTCCCGGTCGATGTCTCCGTGAGCCCCTGGACGGTGGCGCTGTCCAGCCGTGACCGGTTCGGGGGTACCAGGGCGGGGCAGTTCTGCGGCGGCGTGGCCGTCGGCCGGACCACCGTGCTGACCGCGGCCCACTGCATGGGCGACGACGTCCTGGGGACGCCGCCGCGCCGCGCGGCCGACCTCAAGGCCATCGCGGGCCGTACGGACCTGCTGTCGGACCGGGGCCAGGAGGTCGCCGTACGCGATGTGTGGGTCAATCCGGAGTACGACCCCGTCAGCAACGCCGGTGACTTCGCCGTGCTCACGCTCGCCGCTCCGCTGCCCCAGAGCTCGGTCATCAGGGCGGCGGCAGCGGGCGACACCGCTTACCGGGCGGGCACGGCCGCCACGGTCTACGGCTGGGGCGATCTCACCGGCAGTGGCGACTACGCGGGCAGCCTGCACGCGGCGCGCCTGCATGTGCTGCCCGACGCGAGCTGCGAGGAGGCGTATCCGGCCGGTGCCGACGGCACCTACCTCCCCGGGTCCATGCTGTGCGCCGGAGAGGCCCAGGGAGGCCGTGACGCCTGTCAGGGGGACAGCGGGGGACCGCTGGTCGCCCAGGGGCGGCTGATCGGGCTCGTGTCGTGGGGCAGCGGGTGCGGGCGGGCCGGGAGCCCAGGTGTCTACACCAGGGTGTCGGACGTCCTGCGGACGCTGGGCCGCCACCGCGGCTCGCCAGGGCCGCACAAGGGCGCCTGACGGCGTCTGGGAGGCATCTGCGGGTACGAAGACGGGCGGCCCCCCTCCTGTGGTTCAGGAGCGGGGCCGCCCGTCGCCGGCCTGGGCCGGTGCTGGCTCGTCGTGGACGCGATGTGTCAGCGGTCTTCTTCAGGAACGCTTGCAGCAGGAGCGGAGGTCAGCCGCTCCGACTCGTCCTGTATCTCAGCGGCGATCTTCTTGAGTTCCGGCTCGAACTTGCGGCCGTGGTGGGCGCAGAAGAGCAGTTCTCCGCCGCTCAGCAGGACGACGCGCAGGTATGCCTGGGCGCCGCAGCGGTCGCAGCGATCGGCGGCCGTCAGTGGGCTCGCGGGGGTCAGAACAGTAGTCACGTCGCCTCTTCTCTAGCTCGACGAGCTGTCGTACCAGGGTCAACATCCAACCAGCCCGAAAACGTTCCCGCTCGTGGCTTTTCCTCGAAAAAATCTTCCGGGGCGGCTGTGTGCTGCCGGTTGGCGGCGAATGTGCCGTATTGCGTGTCTATGTGTCTGTACGGGTTCGCGCTGTGGGTCGGGGTCGGTCCTCCCGGCTGGATTGCCGGTTGTTCTTGAGGACGTGCCCGGAGCCTAAATGGTTCATGCCCCGAAGGGAACGTGATATGTACTTCACTCCATCGAGGGATCGAACAGGTATACGACCCTGGACTAGTGTGAGGAGGAGACGAGGGTGGCGTTACAACGGCTCTACCAGGCCTCGGTACCCTCTGAGCGGCAACCGAAGCCGGGCCCTTACCCAAAAGGGCCTCATCTGAAATTCAGCGAGGAGCGAACCGCGTGACCGCCGAAACGTCCGTGCCGTCGACAGCGCTGCTGGCAGGAGCAGACCGGGACGGTTCCAACTACACCGCGCGGCACCTGCTCGTCCTCGAGGGGCTCGAGGCCGTACGCAAGCGCCCGGGTATGTACATCGGGTCTACCGACAGCCGTGGCCTGATGCACTGTCTGTGGGAGATCATCGACAACTCCGTGGACGAGGCCCTCGGGGGCTACTGCGACCACATCGAGGTGATCCTGCACGACGACGCCTCGGTGGAGGTCCGGGACAACGGCCGGGGCATCCCGGTCGACGTCGAGCCCAAGACCGGCCTCTCCGGTGTCGAGGTCGTGATGACCAAGCTGCACGCCGGCGGCAAGTTCGGCGGCGGCTCGTACGCCGCCTCCGGCGGTCTGCACGGCGTGGGCGCCTCCGTGGTGAACGCCCTGTCCGCGCGGCTGGACGTCGAGGTGGACCGCAGCGGCAACACCCACGCCATCAGCTTCCGGCGCGGTGTGCCGGGCTCCTTCGCGAACGCCGGTCCGGACGCCACGTTCGAGCCCGGTGGCCTGCGCAAGATCAAGCGGATTCCCAAGACCCGCACCGGCACGCGCGTGCGCTACTGGGCCGACCGCCAGATCTTCCTCAAGGACGCCAAGCTCTCCCTGGAGGGCCTGCACCAGCGGGCCCGGCAGACCGCGTTCCTGGTGCCCGGACTGACCATCGTCGTCCGCGACGAGTACGGCCTCGGCGAGGGCGGCAGCAAGGGAGAGGAGTCGTTCCGCTTCGACGGCGGCATCAGCGAGTTCTGCGAGTACCTGGCGAACGACAAGCCGGTCTGCGACGTACTGCGCCTGTCTGGCCAGGGCACCTTCAAGGAGACGGTGCCCGTCCTGGACGACCACGGCCAGATGACGCCCACCGAGGTCACCCGCGAACTCGGCGTCGACATCGCGATGCGCTGGGGGACCGGCTACGACACGACGCTCCGGTCGTACGTGAACATCATCGCCACCCCCAAGGGCGGCACCCACGTCGCCGGCTTCGAGCAGGCCGTCGTCAAGACGATGAACGAGGTGGCGCGCGCCAAGAAGCTGCTGCGCGTCGCCGAGGACGACGTCGTCAAGGACGACGCCCTGGAGGGCCTCACCGCGGTCGTCACCGTCCGGCTCGCCGAACCGCAGTTCGAGGGCCAGACCAAGGAGGTGCTCGGTACGTCGGCGGCCCGCCGCATCGTCGCCAACGTGGTCGCCAAGGAGCTCAAGGACTTCCTGACCTCGACGAAGCGTGACGCGGCCGCCCAGGCCCGCGTGGTCATGGAGAAGGCCGTCGCCGCCGCACGTACGCGTATCGCGGCCCGGCAGCACAAGGACGCGCAGCGCCGCAAGACGGCCCTGGAGTCCTCGTCGCTGCCGGCCAAGCTCGCCGACTGCCGCAGCGACGACGTGGAGCGCAGCGAGCTGTTCATCGTCGAGGGAGACTCCGCGCTCGGTACGGCCAAGCTCGCCCGGAACTCCGAGTTCCAGGCGCTGCTGCCGATCCGCGGAAAGATCCTCAACGTCCAGAAGTCGTCCGTCACCGACATGCTGAAGAACGTCGAGTGCGGGGCGATCATCCAGGTCATAGGAGCGGGGTCGGGCCGTACCTTCGACATCGACGCGGCCCGCTACGGCAAGATCATCATGATGACCGACGCCGATGTGGACGGCTCCCACATCCGGTGTCTGCTCCTGACCCTGTTCCAGCGCTACATGCGGCCCATGGTCGAGGCCGGCCGGGTGTTCGCCGCGGTGCCGCCGCTGCACCGCATCGAGCTCGTCCAGCCCAAGAAGGGCCAGGACAAGTACGTCTACACGTACTCGGACCGTGAACTGCGCGAGAAGATGATGGAGTTCCAGAGCAAGGGTGTCCGGTACAAGGACTCCATCCAGCGCTACAAGGGTCTCGGCGAGATGGACGCCGACCAGCTGGCCGAGACGACGATGGACCCCCGTCACCGCACCCTGCGCCGGATCAACCTCTCCGACCTGGACGCGGCCGAGCAGGTCTTCGATCTGCTCATGGGCAACGACGTGGCACCGCGCAAGGAGTTCATCTCCAGCTCGGCCGCGACGCTGGACCGGTCGAGGATCGACGCCTGACCACCGCGCCGGGCCCGGGCGTGACCTGGGCCCGGACCCGGGTCCGATCCGGGCCCGGGCCGCGGCTCGGAGGCTTGCACCCGGCCCGGCGCGATCGCTCCGTTCCTCACATGGACCCCTGTCGCCCGGCTGGCCTCGGAATGGCGTCGCCGGTCGGCTCCACCCGTGGGTGGAGAGCGGGGCGGGTCGGAGATCCACCCACGATCCACCCTGGCGTCGATCTGCCGACCTGCGAATTTCCGTAGCGTCGAAGGCGTCGGCAGCGCTCGCCGCCGGCATCCTCTTCCGCTCACGGAGGCTCTGATGTCCGGGCTGGTCAACGCGTTGGTGATCGTGGCCGTCGTCGCGGTGGTGATCGTGCGGCAGTTCCGCGCCCGTCGGATCGACACCGACCGGCGCTGGTGGCTCCTCCCCGTGATCCTCGCCGTCGTGGCGCTGCGCGAGCCCGGCATCCTCGACGCCCACCACCACACCGAGTCGGCCCTCCTGCTCGGCGTCGAGCTGCTCATCGGGCTGGCCACCGGAGCCGGCTGGGCCTGGACCACGCGCCTGTGGGTCGAGACGGACGGTTCCGTGTGGAGCAAGAGCACCAAGGCGAGCGGGGGCGTCTGGATCGTCGGCATAGCCCTGCGCGTCGGACTCGTCGCCCTGGGCGCGCTGATCGGCGTGCACCAGAACAGCTCGGCCCTGATACTCGGCCTCGCGGCCACGCTGCTGGTGCGCTCCGGGGTCCTGACCTGGCGGGCCCAGTCCGTCACCGGGTCGGCCGGCTCGGCCCCGGCGTACGGTTTCGGCGTGGCGGGGCCCGCCCGGAAGGAGCGCGCGTGACGGAGAACGCCTGGACGCGCTGGCCCTCGCGGGAGGCGCTGGGCAGAGAGGGAATCTCACAGCCCCGGCGCATGCTCGGCTGGGGCGTCCGGCTGCTGGTGATCGGCATGCTGCTGTGGGGGCCTTCACCGGAGACCACGTCCGCGGTTGGGCCCTGGCCGGGGGTGTCGCCGGGATCCTCGTGACCGCGGTTGTCGCCTGGGGCTTCTGGCGCACCACCCTCGCCCACCGACTCTGGCCCTCCTTGGCGCTCATCGCGGCGCTACTCGGGCTCGCGATCGGGGGACGGGCAGCGGGCTTCACGGTGCTGGCCCTGGTCATCTGGTGCGGGTGCGCGGTCGTCTCACTGGAGCGGCTGCCCATCGCGGTCGCTCTGCCCGTGACCTCGGTGTCCCTCGCGATCTACGCCGCGATCAACGACGACGTGTGGCTGACCACCGCGGTCACCACGGCCGGGCTGGCCCTCGCCGGATACACACTCCGCCTCGACGCCGAGGCCCGGGGCAACGCCCAGCGACTGCTCGCCCAGGAACGCATGGCACGCGCGGCGGAGACGGAGTCCGCCGCGCTCGGGGAACGGGCCCGTATCGCCAGGGAGATCCACGACGTGCTGGCCCACAGCCTCTCGGCGCAGCTCGTGCACCTGGAGGCGGCCAGACTGCTGATCGAGCGGGGCGCCGACCGGGAGACGATTCTCGAACGGGTCGTCGCGGCACGGGGGATGGCCCGCGACGGCCTGGTGGAGACCAGGCAGGCACTGTCCGCGCTGCGGGGCGAGATGAGCCCGCTGGAGGACTTCCTGACCGAGATCGTCGGTACGACCGGCCGTGCCGAGGTCACCGTTACGGGTGATCGCAGACAACTGCCCGCCGAGGCCTCGCAGGCCGTGCGCCGGGTCGCCCAGGAGGCCCTGACGAACGTCCGCAAGCACGCCCCGGGCGCCAAGGTGCTACTCACGCTGGACTACGGCGAGCACGAAGTGACGCTGGACGTACGGGACTCGGGCGGCTCGCCGGGCGAACTCACCGGGGCGGGAGGTGGATACGGTCTGCTGGGCATGCGGGAACGCGCCGAGCTGCTGGGCGGTTCGCTGCGGGCCGGGCCGGACGAGGAGGGATTCGTGGTGACGCTGAAGGTGCCCGCATGACGGATGAGGCCGTGAAGAGGCCCGCGCGGGTCGTGGTCGCGGACGACCAGACCGTCGTACGGGAAGGCATCGTGATGCTGCTGGGCCTGCTCCCCGGGATCGAGGTCGTAGGCGCCGCCGCAGACGGGGACGAGGCGGTGCGGCTCGTCGCCGAACTCGCCCCGGACGTCGTCCTGATGGACCTGCGGATGCCGCGCTGCGACGGTGTCGAGGCCACCCGGCGGATCCGCGCCGAGCATCCAGGGACGCAGGTCGTGGTGCTCACGACGTTCGCGGACGACGCGTCGCTGTTCCCGGCGCTGCGCGCGGGGGCGCGTGGCTATCTCACCAAGGACGCGGGCGGCGACGAGATCGTACGGGCCGTGAAGAGCGTGCTGTCGGGGGACGCGGGGCTGTCGCCGAGCATCCAACGGCGGTTGCTGGAGCGCCTGTCGGAGCCCGAGCCGCAGCCGTCGCCGGAGCCCACCGAGCCGCCGGACGGGCTCACCGCGCGGGAGACCGAGGTGCTGCTGCTGATCGCCGAGGGCCTGACCAACCAGGAGATCGCCCGCACGCTGCATGTCTCCACGGCGACCGTGAAGACCCACATCAACAACCTGTTCGCCAAGACGGGGCTCAAGGACCGTGCGCAGGCGGTGCGTTACGCCTACGGCAAGGGACTGGTGCGGCCACCAGCGGGTTGAGTCACCTGATGGGGTGAAGACAGCGGAGAAGAAGAGTCGGGGATCTTCCCGTTCTGTCCATCCTTGGGCATGCAGTCAAGCAACGGTCGTCCCCGCGGTGGCGGGAGTGGTCACGAGAGTCCGGCCGAGAGCCACGAAGGTCATGACCTGACCCCCGCAGAGGCAACCGGAAAGGTGAGGTACCACGACCCCTGGTACGACGCACTCGCGTCCGGCTGGGGTGAGACGGACGGTACGGGCGGGCCCGCGCCCGAAGTGCCCGCCGCGCGCCGGGAGGACGCGGACCACGCCGTCCGCGCGGGCGATGTGTATCTGGAGGTGCAGCGCAGCGCGGCCTTCCAGGAGGTGCGCGGCCGGTATCTGCGGTTCGTGGTGCCGGCCACCGTCGTCTTCTTCGCCTGGTACGTGGCCTATGTCGTGACGGCGACGACGGCACCCGGATTCATGGCCCGGCCGGTGACCGGCGCGGTGAACGTGGGGATGGTCGCGGGACTGGGGCAGTTCCTCACCACCTTCCTGCTCACCTGGGCCTACGCCCGGCACGCGCGGCTGCGCAGGGACCGGGCCGCGCTCGAACTGCGCTGGGACACACAGGAACTGACACGAGGCATTCGAGGCGGTACGTCGTGACCGGGAACCATCAGACGCTGGCGCTGCTGCTGTTCAGCGCGTTCATCGCGGTCACCCTCGGGATCACCACCTGGGTGAGCCGCAACCGGCATGGTTCGGAGGAGGAGTTCTACGCGGGCGGGCGTCTCTTCTCCCCGATGGAGAATGGTTTTGCCATCTCGGGTGATTATCTGTCCGCGGCCTCGTTCCTCGGGGTCACCGGGCTCATCGCGCTGTTCGGCTACGACGGCCTGCTGTACGTGGTGGGCTTCTTCGTCGCCTGGCTCATGGTGCTGTTCCTCGTCGCCGAACTGGTGCGCAACTGCGGGCGGTTCACGCTCGCCGACGTGGTCGCCGCCCGGATGAGCGAGCGGCCGGTGCGGATCGCGTCGGGAACTTCCTCGGTCACCGTGTCCGTTCTCTACCTGGTGGCGCAGATGGTGGGCGCGGGCAGTCTGGTCTCGCTGCTGCTAGGCGGGACGAGTCCGGCCGCGCGGGCCTGGACCGTCATCGGCGTCGGGGCGCTCATGGTGATCTATGTGTCGATGGGAGGGATGCGGGCCACCACCTGGATCCAGATCGTCAAGGCGGTCCTGATGATGAGCGGCACCATCGCGCTGACGGTGCTGACCCTGGTGCGCTTCCACGGGAACCTGAACCACCTGCTGCTCACGGCCGCCGCGCGCAGCGGTCACGGTGCCGCCTTCCTGGCGCCGGGGCTCAAGTACGGCGGGGACTGGACCGCGCGGTTCGACTTCATCAGCCTGGGCCTCGCGCTGGTGCTGGGCACGGCCGGGCTGCCGCACATCCTGTCCCGCTTCTACACCGTGCCGACCGCACGGGCCGCGCGCCGTTCCGTGGTGTGGTCGATCGGGCTCATCGGCGCGTTCTACCTGATGACGATCATCCTTGGCTTCGCCGCCGCGGCGGTCGTGGGACCGGACACCCTTCGGAAGTCGAACGAGGCGGGGAACACGGCGGTCCCGCTGCTCGCCCTCGACCTCGGCGGAGGAGCCGATTCCACCGGAGGCACCGTCCTGTTCGCGATCGTCGCGGCCGTGGCCTTCGCCACGATCCTCGCGGTGGTGGCCGGGATCACCCTGGCCTCCTCGGCATCCGTCGCGCACGACCTGTACGCGTCGCTGCGGCGCCCGACCGCCAAGCCGCGCAGTGAGGTGGCCGTGGCGCGGGTCGCCGCGGTCGGCATCGGTGTCGCGGCGATCGGGCTCGGCCTCATCGCCAGGAACCTCAACGTCGCCTTCCTGGTGGGCCTCGCCTTCGCCGTCGCCGCCTCCGCGAACCTCCCGGTGCTGCTCTACTCGCTGTTCTGGCGCGGCTTCACGACCCGCGGCGCCGTGTGGGCCGTATATGGCGGGCTGCTCCCCGCGCTCGGGCTCGTGCTGCTGTCGCCGGTCGTGTCGGGCAGTCCCGAATCGCTGTTCCCGGGCGTCGACTTCCAGTTCTTCCCGCTACAGAACCCCGGTCTCGTCTCGATCCCGCTCGGCTTCCTGGCCGGCTGGCTCGGCACGGTCACCTCGACGGAGGTCCCGGACGAGGCGAAGCACGCGGAGACCGAGGTACGGGCACTGACGGGGGCGGGGGCCGTGTAGCGGGGGCGCCCACCGTCGTCGTAGGCCAGCGACCCGCCGTCGTACGACGACGGTCCGAGCGTCCTACGACGGTGGCGCGCGGGCCCGCGTGCCGTAGCCGTGTGTGGCCTTCGCGTGGTTACGGCGCGACCCAGGCGTAGCGGTGTTCCGGGCGGCCCGTGTCGCCGTACTTGAGGGAGAGGCGAAGGCGGCCGGCCTGTTCCAGGTGGCGGAGGTAGCGCTGGGCCGTGGAGCGGCTCAGGCCGGTCTCGGCGGCCACCTCGTGGGCCGAGAGCGGGTGGCCGGCGCTGTGCAGGACGGCGCAGATCAGGTCGGTGGTCGGTTCCGAGTGGCCGCTGGGCAGGCCGGGGGAGGCCGGTGCGGTCGTCGTACGCAGGGCGCCGAAGATGCGGTCGACCTGCTCCTGGCCGGCGATGCCGCGGCCGCCGACGCGGTCGACGGTGCGGCGCAGCGCGGCGTACGAGTCGAGGCGGGTGCGCAGTGCGGCGAAGGTGAACGGCTTGACCAGGTAGTGCAGGGCGCCCAGGCGCATCGCCCGTTGCACGGTCGTCACGTCGCTGGCCGCCGTGATCATGATGACGTCGGTGGTGTGGCCCTGTTGCCGCATGCGGTGGACGAGTTCAAGACCCGTCTGGTCGGGCAGATAGTGGTCGAGCAGCACCAGGTCGATGGCCCCGCGCTCCACGGTGGCCAGCGCCTGGGCGGCGCTGTGCGCGCGGGCGGCGACCCGGAAGCCGGGAACCTTTCCCACGTACTTGGCGTTGATCTCGGCGACGCGGAAGTCGTCGTCCACGACCATGACGTCAATCATTGGGCCTCTTTCCTCAAGGCCAGGCGAGCGTTAAGCCCGTGTTTCGGCTCCGCAGTTGTAGCGCGAGCAAAACGAGCACAACAGGCTCTTGCGAGCAAAAGAACGGCTTGCGCCCAGAAGACTGCTGTTGTGGTGCGCGCCACATCTACGGTCCCGGCCATGAGCGCAGACACCAGCCCCGCCATCGAGCTGCGGGGCGCGAGCAAGACCTTCAGGACCCCGTCGGGGGGTCTGCACACGGCCGTACGGGGGCTTGATCTCACCGTCGGACGTGGCGAGTTCGTGGCGGTCGTCGGCCCCACGGGCTGCGGCAAGTCGACCACGCTGACCCTCGTCAGCGGGCTGGAAGAGCCCTCCGAGGGTGATGTGCTGGTGGCCGGGCAGCCGGTCTCGGGCGTCGGCGACAAGGTCGGCTTCGTCTTCCAGCAGGACGCCACCTTCCCCTGGCGCACGGTCCTGTCCAACGTCATGGCGGGCCCCCGCTTCCGCGGCGTACCGAAGGCGGAGGCCAAGGCGAAGGCGCGTGAGTGGCTGGCCCGGGTCGGGCTGTCCGCCTTCGAGGACCGCTATCCGCACCAGCTCTCCGGCGGTATGCGCAAGCGCGTCGCGCTCGCCGCGACCTTCGTCAACGACCCCGAGATCCTGCTGATGGACGAGCCGTTCTCGGCGCTCGACGTGCAGACGAGGGCCCTGATGTCGGACGAACTCCTGGAACTGTGGGAGGGCACCGGCACTTCGGTCGTCTTCGTCACCCACGACCTGGAGGAGTCCATCGCGCTGGCCGACAAGGTCGTCGTGATGACCGCGGGCCCGGCCACCGTGAAGCAGGTCTACGACATCGACCTGCCGCGGCCCCGCAAGGTCGAATCCGTGCGCCTGGAGCCGCGGTTCATCGAGATCTACCGCGAGATCTGGGAGTCGCTGGGCGAAGAGGTCCGCATCACGCGCGAGAGGGGTGCGGCCAATGTCGCCTGACGTCATGCCCGAGGACAAGGTCGTACCGACCATGGCCGAGCCCGGCACCAAGACCGACCGCGCGCATTCACGCGCGCGTGCCGCCCGTAAACGCAGAGTCGGCGTCGGGGCGGCCCGGGTGCTGCTCCTGGTCGCGGTTCTCGGCCTGTGGGAGTGGCTCTCGCGGGCCAAGGTCATCGATCCGTTCAACTTCTCGATGCCCTCGAAGATCTGGGACCAGATCTACACCTGGGTGATGCACGGGACCGCGCTCGGCTCCCTGGGCGAGCAGATCTGGGCCACGCTCCAGGAGGCGCTGCTCGGCTGGGTGATCGGTGTGATCGCCGGTGTCGTGTTCGGTATCGCGCTGGGGCGGATCACCTTGCTCGCCGACATCCTTGGTCCATACATCAAGGTGCTCAACTCCATACCGAGGATCGTCCTCGCACCCATCTTCGTGATCTGGTTCGGACTCGGACCGTCCTCCAAGGTCGCCTCGGCCGTGGTGCTCGTCTTCTTCCCGGTGTTCTTCAACGCCTTCCAGGGCGCCCGTGAGGTCGACCGCAACCTGGTCGCCAACGCCCGCATCCTCGGCGCCAGCGACCGCAGGGTGACCCTCCAGGTGGTCATCCCGTCCGCCACCTCCTGGATCTTCACCAGCCTCCACGTGAGCTTCGGCTTCGCCCTCATCGGCGCGATCGTCGGCGAGTACATCGGCGCGACCAAGGGCATCGGCCTGCTCGTCGCGCAGTCCCAAGGCACCTTCAACGCGGCCGGTGTGTACGCCGCGATGGTGATCCTCGCGGTCGTCGCCCTCGTCGCCGAAGGTCTGCTGACCTTCGCCGAGAACCGCATCTTCCGCTGGAAGCCGTCGGGCTCCGACAGCTGAACGGCCCCTCGCCGCAGCCCCGTTGAAGACGCCCCCTTCCTCCCCGCACCGCACCCTCACAAGGACGTGAACCGCCATGCGCAAGACCGCCAGATACACCGCCCTGGCCGCCTCGGGCCTGCTCGCCCTCTCCTCGCTCACCGCCTGTGCCAACGACGCGGCCTCCACCGCCTCCACCAGCAAGGGCGACGGCAAGGGCGAGAAGGTCAAGATCATGGTCGGTGGCCTGGACAAGGTCATCTACCTGCCCGCGATGCTCACCCAGCGGCTCGGCTACTTCGACGCCGAGGGCCTCGACGTGGAACTGCTGAGCGAACCGGCCGGCGTCCAGGCCGAGACCGCGCTCGTCTCCGGGCAGGTCCAGGGGGCCGTCGGCTTCTACGACCACACGCTGGACCTACAGGTCAAGGGCAAGTCGGTCGAGTCCGTGGTGCAGTTCTCGCAGGCGCCCGGCGAGGTGGAGGTCGTCTCCACCAAGGCGGCGGGGAAGGTCAAGTCGGCCAAGGACTTCAAGGGCAGGAAGCTCGGCGTGACCGGCCTCGGCTCCTCCACCGACTTCCTCACCAAGTACCTCGCCGTCAAGAACGGCGTCAGCGTCAGCGAGTTCACCCCGGTCGCCGTGGGCGCGGGGCCGACCTTCGTCGCGGCGCTCCAACAGGGCTCCATAGACGCCGGGATGACGACCGACCCGACCGTCGCCACGATCCTCGACAAGAAGGCCGGCAAGATCCTCGTCGACATGCGGACGCCCGCGGGCTCGCAGGCGGCGCTCGGTGGGCCGTACCCCTCGTCAAGTCTGTACATGCAGACGGACTGGGTGAACAGCCACAAGTCCACTGTGCAGAAGATGGTCAATGCATTCGTCAAGACGCTCAAGTGGATGTCCACCCACAGCGCGACCGAGATCGCCGACAAGATGCCCGCCGACTACTCCCAGGGCAACAAGTTCCTCTACGCCACCGCGATCAAGAGCACGCTGCCGATGTTCACCAAGGACGGCGTGATGCCGACGAACGGGCCGGAGACCGTCGAGAAGGTGCTCAAGGCGTTCAACCCGACCATCAAGAACGCCGATGTGGACCTCAACAAGACGTACACGACCGAGTTCGTGAAGAACGCCACAGGCTGACGGCCGCGCGGTCGGCATCCGTAAAGAAGGCAAGGGGTACGGCCCCTTCCCCCGCCCCCACCGGCCGTGCCCTCAGGCGCCGGTCGCCCACACGTAACGGTGTTCCGGGCGGCCCGCGTCGCCGTATTTGAGCGTCAGCCTGGCCCGTCCGGTGCGCTCCAGGAGCTTCAGATAGCGCTGGGCGGTCTGCCGGCTCACGCCCGTGCGGTCGGCGATCTCCTGGGCGGACAGGGGGCCTTCGGCGTTCATCAGAGACCGGCGCACGAGTTCCGCGGTGGTGGGGGAGTGCCCTTTGGGCAGCCCGGGCTCCGAGGGCGCCGACAGCGCGCCGAAGATGCGGTCCACCTCGGCCTGTTCGGCCTCGCCGCCGCCGTCGAGCGTGCGGCGCAGTTCGGCGTACGCCTCCAACTTGGCCCGCAGGCCCGCGAATGCGAACGGCTTGACCAGGTATTGCAGCGCGCCCTGCCGCATCGCCGCCTGGACGGTCGTCACGTCCCGGGCCGCCGTCACCATGATCACGTCCGTCTGGAGGCCGCGCCGGCGCATCTCCTGGACGACTGACAGACCCGTCTCGTCGGGCAGATAGTGGTCGAGCAGGACCAGGTCCAGCTGAGGCAGCGCCTCCAGCCTGTCGAGCGCCTCGGCCGCGCTGTGCGCCTCGGCCGCGACATGGAAGCCGGGCACCTTCTCCACGTAGGCCGCGTTGACCTGCGCGACCCGGGTGTCGTCGTCCACGACCAGGACCTCGATCATCGCGACTCCTCCTCGGTGGCGGTCTCCCCGGGGGCGGTGAGAGCGGGTTCCAGGTCCGGCTCGGTCAGCGCCTCGGGCAGGACGACCACGAACTCCGCGCCCCCGCCGAACGCCTCCGTCACCACCGCGCTGCCGCCCTGCCGTTCGGCCAGCCGACGCACCAGGGAGAGGCCGATCCCGCGTTTGCCGTGCGCCGGGGGCTTCTTCGTGGACCAGCCCTCGGTGAAGACCAACTCCCGCTGTTCCTCCGGGATTCCGGGGCCCGTGTCCCGCACCCGGAGCACCGCCGTACGCCCCTCCGTCCGCAATTCGGCCTCCACGCGTGCGTGCGGTGTGCCCGCGACGGCATCGAGCGCGTTGTCCACCAGGTTGCCGACGACCGTGACCAGCCCGCGCGGGTCGATCAGCCGGTCGGGCAGCCAGGTCCGGTCGGAGATCCACAGGGCGACGCCCCGCTCGGCCGCGACGGTCGCCTTGCCCACCAACAGGGCGGCGAGCAACGGGTCCTGGATCTTCTCGGTGACCTGTTCGGCGGTGGCCCGGTGATCACCGACCACCTCGCCGACGAAGTCCACGGCGTCGTCGTACATCTCCAGTTCGAGCAGCCCCAGCAGGGTGTGCATGCGGTTCGCGTGCTCGTGGTCCTGGGCGCGCAGGGCGTCGATCAGGCCGTGCGTCGAGTCCAGCTCCCGGCCGAGCTGCTCCAGTTCGGTGCGGTCGCGCAGGGTGGCCACGGCGCCGCCGTCGTCGGTGGGCATGCGGTTGGTGACCAGGACGCGCTGGCCGCGGACGGCGAGCAGGTCGGTGCCGGTCACCCGGCCGGCCAGGACATCGGTCGTACGGCCCTCACCGAGCGCCTCGTCGAGGGACCGGCCGACCGCCTCGTCGCCGATGCCCAGCAGGCGTCGCGCCTCGTCGTTCAGGAGCCGTATGCGGCCCGTGCGGTCCAGCGCGACGACGCCCTCCCGGATGCCGTGCAGCATCGCCTCACGTTCCGAGAGCAGCGCCGAGATGTCCGAGAAGGCCAGGTCCCGGGTCTGCCGCTGGACCCTCCGGGAGATCAGCCAGGCCGCCAGCGCACCGACGGCGAGAGCGCCCCCGGCGTACGCCAGCAGTCCCGGGATCGCGCTGATCAGCTGCGCGCGGACGCTGTCGTACTTGATGCCCACCGAGACGGCCCCGACGACCGTGCCGTCGGCGGCGCGCAGGGGCACCTTGCCGCGCGCCGACCGGCCCAGGGTGCCCTTGTCGATCTCCTTGACCTCCTGACCGGCCAGGGGCTGGCCGGGAGAGGTCGAGACGAAACGGCCGATCTCGCTCGGAGTCGTGTGCGACCACCGCATGCCCCGCCAGTCCATCACCACCACGTACTCGGCCTTGGTGGCCTTCCGGATCCGCTCCGCCTCCTTCTGCACGGGTCCGTCCACGCTCGGCGGGGTGTCCTGGATGTCCTTGACGATCTGCGGCTGCTGCGCGGTGGTCTGGGCGATGGCCAGGGCGCGGTTCATCGCCTCCTGGTCGAGCTGCTTGCTCAGCGGCGCGAGGAACAGCCCGGTCGCCAGGACCGCGACTCCCGCGGCGATCGCCAGCTGCATCAGCAGCACCTGCGAGAACACCCGCCGCGGCAGCCCGAGGCGACGGCGGCGTGCGGGGGGAGTGGGGCTCATACCCCTGACGGTACGTGGCGGGGTGGGGGCTGCCCTAGGGGTGTGGCGTGGATCTCTTGACCAGTTCTTGGGGAAACCGGCCTCCCGTAGAGGGCGATCTCCGGCGGAAGCCGGTCGGGCGGCCCGGTGCCGGGTGGGTCAGCCCGCCAGCGCCGTCGTCAGCTCGCGCACCGCCACCACGTCCATCCGCGCAGGTGCGCCGAGGACCGACGCCCCGCAGCTCTCCGGGCGGGGCGGAAGCGACGCGCCCTGGGCGACGATCACACGCCAGTGGCGTCCGTCGGTGTGCGCGACGGTCACCTCCCAGCGCGGTGCGCCGCCGTCCGTCCGTACGACGCTCAGAGCGTCCATCGCGTACTCGCCCGTCGCCGTCCGCACGGCCAGCTCCGCCGCCTGTCCGGGCCGCTCCCAGGCCGAGCCGCCCCGGCAGCCCTCGATGACCACGCGGCCCTCCTGGACGCCTTGGAGGATCTCCTTGACGCCGTGGGCCTCGACCCGCCCGTACGCGTAGCCGTACGGCAGGACGAGCATCGTCGGTGAGAAGCGGTGACCGCCCAGATGGGTGACCTCCCAGGCGCCCTCGACCCCGGAGGCGGCCAGTTCGGCCGCGAGGGGGCGGCCGAGGAGTGCGCAGCAGCGGTCGCGCTTGCCGTTGGTGCAGACGAGGGCGAGCGGCTCGCCGGTGTGGGCCCGCCCGCCGAGCGCCGAACCGAACGAGCGCGGGTCACCCGCGCCGAGGGCCCCGAAGTCGAGGGCGAGCAACTGCCCCGGGTCCTCGGTCGTGGCGCTGTGCAGCCATACGTTTCCGGGAACCGTGTGGGCCGCGTACACATGCCGTACCCGTGACGGCGCGGGGTCGGCGTGCCGCCCGGGGCGTCGGATGAGCGCGATGCGTACGCCGGTGTTCGCCGCGGCCGCTTCCAGGGCACGGCCCAGCACGGGGTCCAGGTGGCTCGAAGTGAGCGCTTTGGCACCCCAAGGACCGGGCTGTTCCAGCAGCAGCCACGTCGTCGCCGTGGCCGCGGTTCCGGAAATGGGCTCGTCGAGGTCCCGAGAGACGGTCGCGCACGTACTCACAGAGGTGAGCCTAACCTGACTTCACCCGGGGCGACTTCCGGCCGCGCTCGTGTCCTACTCCGGTAGTGGTTGAGGCGGTCTGGGGCCTACGTAGTGACCGCTCGGCCGCATGCGCAGCGGACGCTCCCCGTACTCCTCCAGGGCGTGCGCGATCCAGCCCGCCGTACGGGCGACGGCGAAGACCGTCTCGCCCGCCGTGGGCGGCATCCCGGAGGAGACGGTGAGCACCGCGAGCGCCAGGTCGACGTTGGCGTGCAGCGGGGTGTGGCGGGCGGTGGTGGCGACCACGTCGCGGGCCGCGGCGAGCGCGGGCGCGGCGCCCGGGATCTCCTTCAGGAGGGCGAACAGGGCACGCGCGCGTGGGTCTTCGCCCGGGTAGAGCCGGTGGCCGAGTCCAGGGACACGGCGGCCGGCGCGCAGTTCGTCCGCGACCACCGGGGCGGCGGTGCCCTGGTCGAGCACGTCGAGCAGCAGCTTGTGCGCCAGGCCGCTGGCGGCGCCGTGCAGGGGGCCTTCGAGGACCCCCAGGCCGGAGGAGACGGCCGCGTAGGGGTGTGCGCGGGCCGAGGCCGCGACGCGCACGGCGAGCGTCGAGGCGGCCAGGTCGTGGTCCACGAGAAGACCAAGTGCCGTGTCCAGGACGCGCAGTGACGCCTCGTCAGCCGGCCGCCCGCTCAGCCGTGCCCACAGGCGGTGGGCCAGCGGACCCTCGTCGCGATGGGCACGCCGCACCGGAGGCAGGGCCGCGACGAGGGTGGGGATGAGGCTGCGCGCGGTGCCTAGCACGGCGTCCTCGGACAGGTCGAAGCGCAGCGGGTCCGCAGTCGCCGCCGCTATGGCCGCGACCCGCAACCGGTCGGTGGGGCCGGTGTGTTCGGGCAGCGCGTCGACGGCGCGACGGGCGACGGCGACGGCCGCCTTGGGGGCGGTGAACGTGATCCCGGGGCGCAGCTCCCCGGTCCACAGCCACTCGGTGATCTCCTCATAGGAATGGCGGGCGGCCAGTTCGGTCGCGTCGACGCCCCGGAAGTAGTACCAGTCCTTCTCGATGAGCGTGATGCGGGTCCGCACGGACAACTCGCCCCCGGACCCCGAACTCCCGCTGCTCTCCCGCCTGTTGCGCCGGGCGAGCGCCTCCACCTCCTTGGCGTCGAAGGTGCTGCCCCGGCCGCCGGGCTCGCGCCTGCTGCCCAGCTGCCCGCGGCTCACGTACGCGTACACGGTCTCGGGCTTCACGCCGAGCAGCTCGGCGGTCTCCTTGGTGCTCAGCCGTCGCTCGGGGTGACCGGGAGCGGTTTCTTGATCGCGCATGGACGCCACGGTATCCACTCCTTGCATACATTGATTCAATCAATATTGACAGAGATTGAGTCAACCATGGACATTTGAATCAAGTCCAGGGAGGAAACATGTCCGTCAACAGGGCCGCAGCCACTCGTATCGAGGTCCCGCGAGGACTCGCGGGCGTCGTCGTCACCGACACCCGAATCGGTGACGTCCGAGGGATCGAGGGCTTCTACCACTACCGCCAGTACTCCGCCGTCGAACTCGCGCAGACCCGCGGCTTCGAGGACGTGTGGCATCTCCTGGCCCACGGCGAACTGCCGGACGCCGAACAGGGCGCCGCCTTCGCCGCGGAGACGGCCGCGCTGCGCCGACTGCCCGACGGGGTGCGGGCCGCGTTGCCCGCCGTGGCGGCGGCGAGCGGCACGTCCGGACCGCTGTCCGGCATGCGTACGGCGCTGTCGCTGCTCGGTGCCGCGAAGGGTTTCCGGCCGGTGTACGACATCGACGCGGACGTGCGCCGCCGGGACACCCTCGTGGCGTCCGCGGCCGTACCCACACTGCTGACCGCGCTGTACCGGCTGGGGCAGGGACTTGATCCCGTGGAGCCGCGCGAGGACCTCTCCTACGCGGCCAACTACCTCTACATGCTGACGGGTTCGGAGCCGGACAAGCAGCAGGCCAGGGCGATCGAGCAATACTTGATCTCAACCATTGACCACGGATTCAATGCGTCAACCTTCACCGCGCGGGTCATCGCGTCGACGGGGGCGGATGTGGCGGCCTGCCTGGTCGGGGCCGTAGGCGCGCTCTCGGGTCCGCTGCACGGGGGTGCGCCCAGCCGGGCCCTGGACACCCTGGACGCGATCGGCACCCCGGACCGTATCGATCCCTGGATCCGCGAACGCGTCCTCGCCGGCGATCGCATCATGGGCTTCGGCCACGCGATCTACCGCACGGAGGACCCCCGTTCGCGGATGCTGCGCGAGGTCGCCCAGCAGTTCGGCGGGCCGCGGGTCGAGTTCGCCGTCGAGGTCGAGCGCCAGGTCGAGACGATCCTCGCCGAACTCAAGCCGGGCCGCGAACTCCACACGAACGTCGAGTTCTACGCCGGGTTGGTCATGGAACTCTGCGGGCTGCCGCGGGAGATGTTCACTCCTACGTTCGCGGCCGCGCGAGTGGTGGGGTGGAGTGCGAACGTGGTCGAGCAGGCGGAGGACTCGAAGATCATTCGGCCGGTGGCGCGGTATGTGGGGGTGAGGGCGCCGGTGGCGGTGCCGCTCATGAGCTGACGGCGGCGCCAGGAACGCGTGTGGCCTGGTGCCGTTCTGGCGCCAGGCCTCATGGGTGGTGATCGAGCAGTGACGGGGTGCCGGGCCGCTCGCCGGGTGGGTGCCGGGCTCGCTCACGGTGGCGTGCGGCCGGGGCAATGGGTACGGGACGGGTCTTTGGTGGACGCGTGCTCGTGCGGTGCTGTCAGGCGTCGGGGATGTCCGCCTTGGCTCTGATCAGCGTTTCCCGACTCACGATGACGATGCGTTCGTAGTCGGCGCGTGCGGCGTCCGGGGGCAGTTCACCGTCCAGCGCATCGGTTGCCTCGGTGCCGATGACGGCGAAGTTGCCGTCACTGAGTTCGAACACGTCCGGGCAGGTCGCTCCTGAGTTGCTGCCACGGGCGCTCGGAGGCACACCGATGCGGCGCACGATCTTCAAGGGTTACCGGTCCTTACAAGGGGTGTGGGCACAGTTGTGAGCAGCAAGTTACTGGGTTCGAGAGTTGTTTGTGGCTTCACCGAAAAACTCACTCAGGCGTGTCCCAGGTGCAGGCGGGGTGACCGGTAAGCGCCTTGGGCGAGCGTTGTCAGTCGGACGGCGGGTTGCCCACGACCCACCACTCGTCCGTGTCCGCTTCGTCGAGATCCATGACCAGGCCGTCGACCATGCGCCCGATGCCGGCCTCTTCGGACGACTCGTTCAGGGACGCCCGCTGGGCCTTCGATGCCTCCCAGTACTCGCGGAAGAGGGGGCTCTGGAAGAACTCGCGCAGATGCCGGTACAACTCCTCCCTGTCCAGGATTCCCGCCCGGTAGAGATGGAAGAGGTGGACGTACCACGCGTTGGCATACAAGAACTGGCGGCGCTTTTCCGCGGGGATGCTCTTGTCGTAGGTGTCTATCACCGAGGCCAGGGAAGGATCGTCGATCGCCCGGGCCAGGAGCTCCCACTGCATACGCTGCTGATGCGCCAGAGCCTTGCGCCGGATCGCCAACTCCTCGAGTTCCAGCCGCCGTTCTTCCAGACGCTGTTCCGCCAGGCGTGCCGCTTCCAGGCGTCGCTGACGTGCCGCCAGTGTCATTGTGGCGGTGGCGAGCAGCAGACTGAGCGCTGCGGAGCCGACCCTTCCCGCCGAGTACTTCCGTGTGGCCATGTCAACAATCCCCGAATCAGGCGGCCGTCCGCCGGTCGTCGGGTGCGGGTTGACAGAGACGGGGACCGGCGAGCGATGGGCGGCGCTTGCCGTCTCCCAGAGTGCCGAGCGGCTCTGATCGGCAGGGAGGCGGAGAGGAGGCGCACGGAGGGAAGCGAGGGTCGCACGAACCGGCGCCTTCCCCAACGTCTGCCCCGCAAGTGCTGCTAACAATCGTTCACTTCGCGGCGATTCTTCCGGCTCGTATCCTGGGGCGGCATTCAACCTCCGTACGTGCGCCGGAACGCGAGCCGGTGCACGCGTCGGCGTGAAAGAGGTCGCACGTTGAGCCAGCAGAACTCGAGCGCGAGCGCGAGCGCGAGCCCGAGCCCAGGCCCAGGCCCGAGTCGAACCCCGAGCCCAGACCCGAGCGCGAGCGTGTACCCAGGCCCGAGCGCGAGCCAGAGCCCGACCCCGAGCGCAGGTCTGAACCCGCGTACGGATCCGGAGTCGGTTCCGAGCTCGCACCCAACCTTGGTTACAGCCTCAACCTCGGTTCCCGCCCTTGCCCCGGCACCGGCCTCTGACCCGGCCTCGGCACCGGCTCTGGTACCGGCCTCGAC
>NZ_JBLTJC010000147.1:0-24156 GCF_048158785.1 Streptomyces colwelliae
GCGGTGCGCCGTTCTGCGAGGAGTGCCGGTGGAACTTCCTCACGAACACGGCGACCTCGTACACCCCGGCGGCCCCGCGCCCGTCGGCACCCGGCCCCGGCCCCGGCCCGAGCCCAGCGGCCCGCTTCCAGCAGCAGCCGCCCGGCCAGTCGTACGGCGGTGACTCGTACGAGTACCAGGGGTCGCGGCCGTCGCAGATGAACCGGCCGGCGGAGCCCATACCCCCGTTCGGCAATGAACCGACGACGGGGCGTCCTGGGGCGCCCGTGGGGTCTGGTGGACCTGGGGCTCCCGGTGGACCGGGTGGATCCGGTGGCCCTGGTGGGCCTGGTGGCCCGAACGGTCCCGGTGGCTTCGGTGGCGAGCGGCAGGGTGGCCAGGGCTCGCAAGGCTTCGGCAATGAGCGGCAAGGCGGACCCGGCGGCGGTCCTGGTGGGCCCGGCCCGCAGGGCTTCGGCGGCGAACGCCAAGGCGGTCCCGGTGGGCCCGGTGGCCAGGGCTCGCAGGGCTTCGGTGGTGAGCGGCAGGGCAGCCCCGGCGGTCCTGGCGGCCCCGGCTCGCAGGCCTTCGGCGGTGAACGCCAGGGTGGTCCCGGTGGGCCTGGTGGTCCCGGTGGCCAGGGCTCGCAAGGCTTTGGCGGCGAGCGGCAGGGCGGCCCTGGTGGCCCTGGCTCGCAGGGGTTCGGCAACGAGCGGCAAGGCGGACCCGGCAGCGGTCCCGGCGGACCTGGCGGCCCCGGTTCGCAGGCCTTCGGCGGTGAGCGTCAGGGCGGCGGTCCCTCTCCCTTCGGCAACAACGACCCGTCCGGCCCGCCGCGGCCGTTCGGCAACGAGCCGTCGAACCCGCCCGCGCCCTTCGGCAACGAGGCGTCCGGCCGGCCCGGCCCGTTCGGCAACGAGCAATCCCCCGGTCCCGGCGGCCAGTTCGGCAACGAGCGGCCCGGCCAGGGCGAGTTCGGCGGCGGTCGTCCCGGCGCCTTCGGCGGCGAGCGGCAGGGTCAGCCCGGACCGTTCGGCAACGAGCCCTCGAACCCGCAGGGTCCCTCGGGCTTCGGCCCCGACCCCTCGCGGCCGGTCCCGCCGCCGCCCGGACCGACGCCCCCCGCGGGCCCCGGTGGGACCAGCGGCGCTCCGCAGGCGTTCCAGCAGTCCGCACCGCCGGCCCCGCCCGGGTTCCCGCAGGAGACGAACCGTCCGCAGCAGGGCGGCTCGCCCTTCGGCGGCGGTGACGACGACTGGGTGATCTCCCCGCCGACCCCCGGCTCCCCGGGCGGTCCCGGCGGTCCTGGCGGTCCCGGTCAGGGCGGTGGCGGCTACGGCTATCCGCAGCCCGGTTCGACGCAGGCCCCGCCCCCGCCCCGTCCGGCGTACCAGCAGCAGCCGACGACGTGGCTGGCGACGATCGGCCCGGACCGCGACTACTTCCTGGCGATGATGCAGCGCTCGGGCCCGGAGGCCGCGGGTCTCAACCTGCCCGCGTACTCCCCCGAGCAGCAGCGCCAGCTCACCGGCAACCAGATCACCATCGGCCGCCGTCGCCACTCCACCGGCGAGTCCCCCGACATCGATCTGTCGGTGCCGCCGGAGGATCCGGGTGTCTCGCATCAGCACGCGGTGCTGGTGCAGCAGCCGGACGGCAGTTGGGCGGTTGTCGACCAGAACTCGACGAACGGTACGACGGTCAATGGCGGCGAGGAGCCTATCCAGCCGTTCGTGCCGGTGCCGTTGCAGGATGGGGATCGGGTGCACGTTGGGGCTTGGACGACGATCACGGTTCGGCGGGGTTAAGTACCGAGCGGGTCTGTTGTTGTCTGCGGCGCCGTCGTGGCTGGTCGCGCAGTTCCCCGCGCCCCTTGCAGGGGCGTTGCAGTTACCGGAGAGGCCATGTGTACCGGCCCTCCGGAGTGACCAGCCATGCCCATGCCTGCTCCCCGGCGAGCGTGATGCCGTAGCGCTCGCGACCGGGTCTCCCCTCGCGTTCCCACAAATCCCGGGCCTCCCCCGGATCGAGCGTGCCGTGGGTGAGGGTCAGCAGGAAGCGGAGTAGTTCGTGGTCGCCGGGGCGGTGTGGGATCTCGGGCGGTGAGGTGGGTTCGGTACCGCGCAGGGGGACGAAGTACGCGGCCGTGTGCAGGAAGGTGCCCTCGGCATGGTCCGCGTCCCGGACCGTGAGGGCGATCAGGCCGGTGGCCAGGGGGGCCAGGATGCGGGCGCCGGGGCTGCACTGGGCGGGCCAGGCTCGCGGGATCGACGTCAGGGCGCAGGTCGCGACGATCCGGTCGTAGGGGCCGTGTTCGGGGACGCCGCGGGTGCCGTCGCCGGTGACGACGGTCGGGCGGTACCCGGCGTCGGCGAGGTGGGTGCGCGCGGACTCGGTGATCTCCGGTTCCAGGTCGACGGTGGTCACCAGGTCGTCGCCGAGCCGGTGGGCGAGCAGCGCCGCGTTGTAACCGGTGCCGGCGCCGATCTCCAGCACCCGGTCGCCGTCCGTCACCCGCAGCTCGGCCAACATCCGCGCCATCAGCGAGGGTTGACTGCTGGACGACACCAACTCCCCGTCCCGCAACCGCGTGGCGAGCGGTACGTCGGCGTAGGCCCCGCGCAGCCAGCGCTCCCGCGCACACGGGTCGGGGCTGCCCCTCCACACCCGCTCATGTCCGTGTCCGTCCGCGGCGCCGGCGTAGTAGTACGGCACGAACAGATGCCGCGGCACCGCCTCGAACACCGCCCGCCACCCGGGGTCCGCGTCCCAGGCGCCGCTCCGCGCGATCGCCCGCACCAGTTCCGCCCGCGCGGAGACGGCGACGGCGTCCAGGTCCTTGTCGAGAGCGTGTGCGCTCATACGTCCACTGTCCTGCGGCGGCGGCCGGGAGGCGAGCGGTCCTAAGTCCGAAGTCCTCCGCCACCCCGTCTGAGACCATGGGAGCGTGAAAGAGATTCGGCGCGGCACGCTTCAGGAGCAGACCTTCTACGAGCAGGTCGGCGGGGAGGAGACCTTCCGCCGCCTCGTGCACCGTTTCTACGAGGGTGTCGCCGAGGACCCGCTGCTCAGGGCGATGTACCCGGAGGAGGACCTGGGCCCGGCCGAGGAGCGCTTCGCCCTCTTCCTGATGCAGTACTGGGGCGGCCCGACGACGTACAGCGACAACCGCGGCCACCCGCGTCTGCGCATGCGCCACGCGCCCTTCCAGGTCGACCAGGCCGCGCACGACGCGTGGCTGAGCCACATGCGGGTCGCCGTCGACGAGCTCGGACTGTCCGAGGAGCACGAGCACACGCTGTGGAACTACCTGACGTACGCGGCCGCTTCGATGGTGAACACGGCCGGCTGAACACGGCGACCGGACACGGTCGGCTGACCACCGTTCACTGAACGTCGGATTCCGGTCGTACGGCGCCGTTATCCGGTCACGATCCGGTCAAGCAGTAGTCGCAAACGGTTACTCACCGCCGGTCCCCTCTGGCAGCATCGCCGGGGAAGATCCGGACGACGGCGGGGGGCCGGGTGGGGTTCGTCCTGGTGCGTGCGCGGGCGCACCGTCTGTTGCTGGCCGCCGCGCTGCTCACCGTCCTGCTGACCACGGCAGTCCTCACGACGCTCATCGCCTACTCGGGCGCGATCGGCGACGCGGCGCTCCAGCACTCCCTGAACGACGCCCGCAACGCCTCCGACACCTCCCTGATCGTCAAGGCCGACGTCCCGCCCGCCGACCGCCCGGCCGCCGACACCGCCGTACGGAAGGCCGCCGGGAGGACGTTCGACGGGCTGCCGGTGACGGTGCGGACGCTGAAGCGGTCGGGGCCGTACGCGCTGCCGCGTTCGCTCCAGCCGCGTGCCGAGCGGTCCGGGGACCCGGATCTCACCTACTTCGGGGCGCTGGACCGGACGCAGGTGCGGCTGGTGGCGGGGCGGTTCCCGCGGGCGGCCGGCCCGGGGGACATCGAGGTCGCGCTGCCGCGCACCGCCGCCGAGGGCCTCGGTGTGAAACCCGGTACCCGCCTCACCCTCGCGAACCGGCTCAGCGGCCCCGCGGCGCACATCCTCGTCACCGGCGTCTACCGGCCCGCCGTCGCGAGCGCCGCCTACTGGCTCCTCGACGACCTGCGCGGCCGCGGCCTGAGCACGGCCGGTTTCACGACCTACGGTCCGCTGCTCACCGATTCCACGAGCCTCGCCGGGTTGAGCGCCGGGCCGTCCGCGTGGCTCGCGTCGGCCGACTTCTCCACGGTGACGACCGGGCGGATCGGCGCGCTGCGCGAGGCGGCCGGCACGGGCGGCGCGTCACTGCGCGGGGCAAGCGTGATGAGCGGGACGACCGCCGCGACGACCTCGTTGCCGGACGTACTGGACCGGCTCGACCGCTCGTTGCTCGTCTCCCGCTCCACGCTGCTGATCGTCGCGCTCCAGCTCGCCCTGCTCGCGGGCTACGCGCTGCTGCTCGTGGCCCGGCTGCTGAGCGCCGAACGGGCGGGCGAGAGCCGGTTGTTGCGGGCGCGCGGCGGTTCACGGGCGCGGATCGCCGGTCTGTCGGCGGCGGAGGCGCTGCTGCTCGCCGTACCGGCGACGGCGGTTGCGCCGCTGCTGGCGGGACCGCTCACCGAACTGCTGGCCGGGCACGGCGCGTTGGCGCGGATCGGACTGCACCTGGACACCCCGGCGGGCGGCCGGGCGGGGGTGTGGCTGGTCGCCGCGGCCGTGGCCCTGGGCTGCGCGCTCGCGGTGACACTCCCCGCGCTCACGTCCTCCTTCGCGGGCGGCCGCACCCGCGCGCTGCCCGCTCCGCTGCGCGCGGGCGCGGACCTCGGCCTGCTGGTCGTGGCCGGGGTCGCCTACTGGCAGCTGAACCGGCAGACCTCGGGTGCCGTCAGCACCGACAACTCCGGGACCCTGGGCATCGATCCGCTGCTGGTCGCGGCCCCGGCGCTCGCCCTGCTCGCGGGCACGGTCCTGACGCTACGGCTGCTGCCGCCGGTGGCACGGCTCGCCGAGCGCCGGGCCACCGCCGGGCGGGGGCTGCCGCTGGCGCTGGCGGGCTGGCAGTTCAGCCGCCGTCCGATGCGCGGCGCCGGGCCGGTCCTGCTGCTCGTGCTCGCCCTGGCGCTGGGCATGCTCGCCATCGGGCAGAGCGCCTCCTGGAACCGCTCGCAGAGCGACCAGGCCGACTTCCAGGCCGGGGTGCCGGTGCGCGTACTGGCCACCGGGGAAGGCGGGTTGGGCCGCACGGAGACCTACGCGAACCTCCCGCGCGTACGGGAGGCCGCCCCCGCCGTCCGCACCTCCCAGTCCCTCTCGGGCGACCGCACGGCGACCGTGCTCGCGCTGGACACGGCCCACGTGTCGGACGCGGTGCTGATGCGCCAAGACCTGGCGTCGGGCCGTCCCGTGGGCCCGCTGCTGGCCGGCCTGGGGCCGAGGGGAACCACGGCGGGCACCGAAATCCCGGCGGGAACAACGGAGTTCACCCTGCGTGCGGGCATCGGCGGGACGGGCCCGAGGACCACGGTCGAGGTCACGGCCACGGTCGAGGACCGCTACGGCACCCCGTACCAGGAACCGCTCGGCCAACTCCCCACCGACGGACGGCAGTACGACCTGAAGGCGGACGTCTCCGCGTCACCCGGCCCGCTGATCATCACCGGACTGCAACTCGACATGCCCCAGCCCGGCGAGCACTCCTCCCGGCACCGGCTCACGGTCAGCGGGGTGAGCGCCACGGACGCCGGGGGAAAGGTCCGGCCGCTGCGGCTGCCAGCCGCCTGGACGGGGCGTGCCTCGGCCAGCGAGTCGTACGGCACGCTCTCCAACCCGCCCACCCCGAAGGTGAGTTCGGCGAAGCCGCTGACCGTCGACTACGGCACGGGATACATCCCGGGCAAGGACATCTGGACGGTCTCCGCCGTCACGGTGCGGCTGCGGGTCGCGCAGCCCCCGGCGCCGGAGATCACGGCCGTCGCCACCGACCGCTTCCTGACCTCGGCGGGCGCCCGCACCGGACAGCGGGTGCAGGTGACGCTCGGCGGGGAGAACCTGCCGGTGCGGATCGTGGCGGCGGTGCGGGGACTGCCGACGACAGGTGATGTCGCGGAGGGCGACGGCGGTGCGCTGCTGGTCGATCTCCGGTCCGTGAACCGGGTGTTGGGGACGCGCTTCGTCGATGGCGTCACGCCCACCGAGTGGTGGCTGGGGACGGCGCCGGGCGACGCGCCGGATGTGGCCGCGGCGGTGCGCGCCCTGCCCGACGTCGATCCCGGGGAGGTCGTGGTGCGGGAGGAGATCGCCCAGGAGCTGCGCGACGACCCGTTCGGCGCCGGCCCCGAGGCCGCGTTCGCCGCGGCGGCCCTGGTGGCGGCGGCGCTCGCGGCGGTCGGGTTCGCGGTGAGCGCGGCGGGCTCGTTGCGGGAGCGCGGAGCCGAGTTCGCCGTGCTGCGCGCGCTGGGCGCCCCGCGCCGCCAGCTGGCCCGGATGGTCGCCGCCGAGCAGGGCGTGCTGGTCGCCCTGGCCCTCGTGGTGGGCGTGGCGCTGGGGACCGTACTGACCCGGGCGGTGATCCCGCTGATCGTCCTCACCGCCCAGGCCACCCGCCCGGTCCCGCGTGTCCTGGTCGAACTGCCCGTCGCACGGGTGGCGTTGCTGCTCGTGGCGGTGACGGTGAGCCCCCTGATCGTCACGGCGACGCTGGCACTACGACGGACCGACCCGGCGACCTCGCTCCGCGAGGAAGGAGGCGAGTGACATGAACTCCGCTCACGTCTCCGCGACCGCCCCCTGGATCCGCACCCGCCTGCGCGCCGCCCCCGGTGCCGCCTGGGCGCTGGCGTTGCTCGTGGCGGTGACCGCCTGTCTGGCCGCGGCGTTCCCGCGCGCTCTCGACCGGTACGAGGACGCCGGGCTGCGGGACTCCGCCGGACGGGCGGGACCCGCCCGGACCTCCATCCAACTCTCGGACACACAGCCGGACTTGATGCTCCCGCAGGATCAGCGCGAGGCCGACCTGCGCCCCGACGCGCTGCGCACGCGGTACGACCGTGTCCGCGGCGTGGTCGGCCGTCCCCTCGTCATCGACCCCGCCCAGTCCGCGTACGGCGTGCGCCCCGCCGACAACCCCGTCGTGCCGGACGCGTGGATACCGCGCCCGAACGGCCTGCCCGCGCAGGTCTATCTCGCCACCCAGAGCGACCTCGCCGGGCACGCGACCGTACGGGAGGGCCGGTTGCCGCGCACCTCGGGCCAAGTCACCTCACAGACCCCCGAGATCGAGGCCACAGTCACCGCCGCGACCGCCGACAGCCTGCACATCAAGGTGGGTTCGGTCATCCATGTACCCGGCGAGGGCCGCGCCCCGCTCGCCGTCCGCATCACCGGCATCCTCACCCCGCGCGACCCCGCCGGCGCCTACTGGTCGACCCAGCCGCTGCTGCGCACCCCGACCCTGGTCGTCCTGCCGACGCCGGAGCAGCCCAAGTACTGGCTCGGCGCACTGCTGTTGGCCCAGGACGCGGCCCCCGCCCTCCTCGGCACCGGAGCGAAGCCGGGCCCGTACTGGCAGTTGGCCCCCGACACGGCCACCCTGCACGCCCGCGACCTGACCGGCCTGAAGACCGCCGTCGCCGCACTCGAATCGGGCCCCGGCCTCCAACAGGTCCGCAGTTACACCACCCCCGACACCGACCTGAGCACCGGCCTCGACGACGTGCTCGCGACCTTCGGCGAACTCCGCTCCGGCATCCGCCCGTTGACCGCCGTCGCGGCCTTCGGCACCGGCACGGTCGCCGTCGTCGTGCTGCTCATGGCGGGCGGTCTCACCGCGGACCGCCGCCGCACCGAACTCGCCCTGCTCCGCGCCCGGGGCGCCTCCCTGCGCGGCCTCACCGCCCGCCTGTTCGCCGAGACGGCCGTGACAGCCGTACCGGCAGGCGCACTCGGCCTGACCGCCGCGCTGCTCACCATCCCCGAGGGCCGCCGCTCCTACGCCGTCGCCGCCGCCCTCGCGGTCACCCTCACCGCGTCCGCCGCACTCCCCGTACGCGCCGCGCTCACCCATCGGACCGTGCGCCTGCACGGCCCGCGCGAGGACGTGACGACCGTCCGCCCGTCCCGGCGCCGCACGGTCGCCGAACTCACCCTGCTGGTAGTGGCGTCCGGCGCGGTGGAGGCCCTGCGCAGACACGGCACGTCGGGCTCGGCGGGCGATCAACTGGTCGCGCTGGCACCGGTGTTGGTCGGGGTGATCGCCGCACTGGTCCTGGTCCGGGTCTATCCGCTGCTGCTGCGCCGACTGGCCCGCCCGGCCGGTCGACTGCGGGGCGTGGTGGGCCATCTGTCGCTGGCCCGAGCGGGCCGCACCTCCGTCTCCGCGGTGCTGCCGCTGCTCGCCCTGCTCACCGCGCTGACCACGGCCGCGTTCGGCGGCTCGGTACTGGCGGGCGTGAGCGACGCACGCGACCACGCGGCACTGCTCGCCGTCGGAGCGGACGCCCGCCTCGACGCGACCGCCCCTCTGCCGGCCGAACTGCCCGACAGGGTAAGGCGGTTGCCGGGGGTGCGCGGGCTCGCCGAGGTGAGCGTCACGGACCAGGCCAAGCCGAGGGACGGGCTGGAGGCGGTGCCGCTCGTGGGCGTGGACCCCGGCAGCTACGCGGAGTTGACGGGACGGACAGGCGTGGGGGCCTTCTCCGAACGCCGGTTGAAGCACCCCACGGGTTCCGTGCTCCCGGCCCTCGCCTCCCCCTCCGTGGCGACCGCCTACGGCACCCGCCCCTTCCTCGTACGGCTGCCGGACACCAGCGCCGTCACCGTGCGGATCGTGCTCGTCCGGGACGCGACCCCGGCCGTCGCCGGTGCCGACTTCCTGGTCGTGGACCGCGCCGGACTGTCCGGTACGGCGGCCCGGCCGACCTCGCTGCTGGTGACCGGCGACCGGGTGAGCGGGGCCGCGCTGCGCAAGGCGGCCGGTTCCTCGGCCGGTGTGACGGTGCGGGCCGAGGAACGCGCCCGGTACGTCGACTCGCCCCTCCAGTCCGGCGCCGAGCGCATCTACACGGCGGCGGTGCTGGCGGGCGCCGGTTATGCCGTCCTGGCCCTGCTCCTCTCCCTCCTGCGCGCGGCCCCGGAACGCGCCGCCCTGCTGGCCCGGCTCCGCACGATGGGCCTCACGCGAGCGCAGGGCCGCCGTCTGCTGGTGCTGGAGTCCCTGCCCCAGGCCCTGTTGGCGGCGGCGGGCGGCACGCTCACCGGCTGGGCGACGATCCGTCTGCTCGCCCCGGGCTTCGACCTGACGTCGGTGGCACTGGCCTCGGCACAGAGTCCGGTCGGGGAGGCCCGGCTGAGAATCGATCCGGTGTCACTGGCCGTCCCCGCGATCGGGGTGCTGCTGGTGGCGGTGGGCGTCGCGGTGGTGCAGGCGTGGTGGTCCGGACGGCGGGGCTCCGTACGGGAGTTGAGGGCGGGGGACGCGCGGTGAGCCGTAGAGAAGGCGTTCATGGACAAGGCGTGTGTGAAGAAGGCTTTCGCCGAGCAGTCGGCTGTGACCGAGGAGAGCGTCGATGACCACGAACCCCACCCTCGCCGACCTGGCCACCCGCGCCACCGAGAGCCGCAACCGGCCCGCCTACGGGCATGACGCGCTCATCACCTGTGACCGGCTGGTCCGTATCTTCACCACGGACGGGGTCGAGGTGCAGGCGTTGCAGGGGCTCGATCTCCTGGTCAGGGAGGGCGAGTTGATGGCCCTGGTGGGGGCTTCGGGCAGTGGCAAGTCGACGCTGATGAACATCCTCGCCGGGCTGGACACACCCACCGCCGGTGCGGCCCGGGTCGCCGGCCGGGATCTGCTCACGATGACCGCCAAGGACCGGCTCGCCTACCGTCGTGAGGTCGTCGGCTTCGTCTGGCAGCAGACCTCCCGCAACCTGCTCCCCTATCTGACGGCCGCTCAGAACATCGCCCTGCCCATGCAGTTGTCCGGCAGGCGCTCCGGGCGCCGCGCGAAGGCCGAACGCGCGCTGGAACTCCTGGAGTTGCTGGAGGTCGCCGACTGCCGTGACCGGCGCCCGCGGGAGATGTCGGGCGGCCAGCAGCAGCGGGTGGCGATCGGGGTGGCCCTCGCCAACGCCCCGGCCGTGCTGCTCGCCGACGAACCCACCGGCGAACTCGACTCGCACACCGCCGAGCAGGTCTTCGCCGCGTTCCGCACCGCGAACGAGCAGTTGGGCACCACCATCGTGATCGTCACCCACGACCAGGCGGTCGCCGCCGAGGTCCGCCGCACGGTCGCCATCCGCGACGGCCGGACCTCCACCGAGGTCCTGCGGCGCAGCCAGGTCGACGCGACGACGGGCCACGAGACCGTCGTGGCGAGGGAGTACGCCATGCTGGACCGGGCGGGCCGGCTCCAACTCCCCGCCGAATACACGGAAGCCCTGGACATGCGCGACCGTGTGGCCCTGGAGCTGGAGGCGGACCACATCGGCGTCTGGCCGGACGACAGCGAGCAGCAGTGACGGACGGCGGGCTCAGCGCACGCTGACGCCCAGTGCCCCAAGTCCCGCCCTGCGTACGGCGATCGAGCCGTACGGCGTGCGCAGTCGCAGCCACGCGCCCGACGAGAAGAGGCCCGACTCGCCGCCGGGACGCAGGAATCCGAGCGACTGTGCCGCGTGGACCGCGCGGACCGGCAGCGAGGTGTCGCCGACCGTGCGGGACCAGATCTCCCGCCCGATGCGGTCGAGTTCGGCGCGCGTACGGGTCTCGGGGGTCAACTCCTGCGTACGGGACCGGAATTCGGCGATCCCGGCCGCGATCATCGCGCTCAGTGCCTGCGGGCCCGGCAGTCCGGGCTCGGGGGTCCAGCCGCGGCGCGGTGGCAGCACCCCGGCCCACGGCGGGCCGGTCACCGCGGCCGGTACCCCGGCCGTGGCTGCCGACTCGTCGAGGGATTCGAGGAGTTCACCGGCGGAGACGGTCACGTCGAGGGTGGCGTCGAGGCCGTTCTCGTACGGCTTGGCGAGGCGTACCGCGCGGATGGCGAGGACCTCGAAGGACGGTGGCCGGCCGAAGACGGCGAGGGCCGTGCCGGCCGCCTGGAGGCGGACCGCGGCGCCGCGGTCGTAGTGGAGCAGCCGGGAGAGGAAGGCCGCGAAATCCGCCGCCTCCCCTTCGTCGGCGAGGTGGAGGACCGTCATGCGGCGACGGCCTCGTCCTCGGCGTCGTCCCGGTATTCCTCCAGGAACTCCCGCTCCTCGGCGGTGATCCGGCGCGGTCGCTGCGTCTCGAAGTCGAACGGGACGACGACCGTGGAGGCCCGGACGTAGATCTGGTCGCCGTCCTTCACCTCGTAAGTGATGGTGAAGGACGCCGCCCTGATCTCGGTGATCCACAGCTCGATGTCCACCGGTGTGTGCCGGTGGACGAGCTGGCGTTTGTAGTCGATCTCGTGGCGCGACACCACCGACCCCTGCTTGAAGTCCTTCTCCGGGCGGAACAGGAAGTCGATACGGGCTTCCTCCAGGTAGCGGAGGAAGACCACGTTGTTCACGTGGCCGTACGCGTCCATGTCCGCCCAGCGCAGTGGGCAACGGTAGATGTGGCGCAAGAAGATCAGCCCCGGGTCAGCTTCTTGTAGGTGGCGCGGTGCGGACGCGCCGCGTCAGCACCGAGTCGCTCGACCTTGTTCTTCTCGTACGACTCGAAGTTGCCCTCGAACCAGTACCACTTCGACTCGCCCTCGTACGCGAGGATGTGCGTCGCGACCCGGTCCAGGAACCAGCGGTCGTGGGAGATGACCACGGCCGCACCGGGGAACTCGAGCAGCGCGTTCTCCAGCGACGACAGGGTCTCCACGTCGAGGTCGTTGGTGGGCTCGTCGAGGAGCAGCAGGTTGCCGCCCTCCTTGAGGGTCAGCGCCAGGTTCAGGCGGTTGCGCTCACCACCGGAGAGGACACCGGCCGGCTTCTGCTGGTCCGGGCCCTTGAAGCCGAAGGCGGACACATAGGCCCGCGACGGCATCTCGACCTGGCCGACGTTGATGTAGTCGAGCTCGTCGGAGACGACGGCCCACAGCGACTTCTTGGGGTCGATGTTGGCGCGGCTCTGGTCGACGTAACTGATCTTGACGGTGTCGCCGACCTTGATGGAGCCGGAGTCCGGGGTCTCAAGGCCCTGGATCATCTTGAACAGCGTGGTCTTGCCCGCGCCGTTGGGACCGATGACCCCGACGATGCCGTTACGCGGCAGCGTGAAGCTCAGGTCGTCGATGAGGACCTTGTCGCCGAACGCCTTGGACAGGCTCTGGACCTCTACGACGATCGAGCCCAGACGCGGGCCCGGCGGGATCTGGATCTCCTCGAAGTCCAGCTTCCGCATCTTGTCGGCCTCGGCTGCCATCTCCTCGTAACGGGCGAGGCGCGCCTTGGACTTGGTCTGACGGCCCTTGGCGTTGGAGCGAACCCACTCCAACTCCTCCTTGAGCCGCTTCTGGCGCTTCTCGTCCTTGCGGCCCTCGACCTTGAGGCGGGTGGACTTCTTGTCGAGGTACGTGGAGTAGTTGCCCTCGTAGGGAATCGCACGGCCGCGGTCCAGTTCGAGGATCCACTCGGCGACGTTGTTCAGGAAGTACCGGTCGTGAGTCACGGCGACGACGGCGCCCGCGTACTTCGTGAGGTGCTGCTCCAGCCAGTTCACCGACTCGGCGTCGAGGTGGTTGGTGGGCTCGTCGAGGAGGAGCAGGTCCGGGGCCTCGATCAGCAGCTTGCAGAGCGCGACGCGGCGCTTCTCACCGCCGGAGAGGTTGACGACCGGCCAGTCGCCGGGCGGGCAGCCCAGCGCGTCCATGGCCTGCTCCAGCTGCCCGTCGAGGTCCCAGGCGTTGGCGTGGTCCAGGTCTTCCTGGAGCTTGCCCATCTCGTCCATCAGGGCGTCCGAGTAGTCGGTCGCCATCAGCTCGGCGACCTCGTTGAAGCGGTTGAGCTTGCCCATGATCTCGGCGGCGCCGTCCTGGACGTTCTCCAGGACCGTCTTGGTCTCGTCCAGCTCCGGCTCCTGCATGAGGATGCCGACGCTGAAACCGGGCGTCAGGAACGCGTCGCCGTTCGAGGGCTGCTCAAGGCCCGCCATGATCTTGAGAACGGTGGACTTACCGGCACCGTTCGGCCCGACCACCCCGATCTTCGCGCCGGGCAGGAAGCTCAGCGTCACGTCGTCAAGGATGACCTTGTCGCCGTGCGCCTTGCGCGTCTTGCGCATGGTGTAGATGTACTCAGCCAAGAGAAACCGTCCGGCAGCTTGAAATCTGGAGTGGGCAGATGTAGTCCATCTTGCCTGAGGTCCACGCTTGGGTGGTAACTCGTTTGGCCGGGGGGCTGTGAGCTGGGGTTCCGCCGGTGCCCTGTCTCACCACCCGCAGTCGATGTCGGTCATGCCTCCTCGGATCACCGGATCGGTACTCGTACCGCTGATCAGCAGCAGGCCCCCGTCCGGCCCCCAGGTCACTTTGTACGTGCCGTCGGCGACGGGCCGGTACCCGTCGTCGACCACCCAGGAGCCCGCCTCGCCCCAGGCCAGGCCGGTGCGCCCCACCGCGTACGCCTCACCGTTGCCGATCATGAGGAACGACGTCTCCCGCACTACGGCCTCGCAGCCGCCCGGTCCCGTGGGGCGCAGCACGTAGTACCGCGCCTCCAGCGCCAGGTCTGCCAGCGCCCCTCCTACGACGCCGAACGCCGCCACGACGATCAGCACCCTGCTCACCAGCCCCGCCCACCACCTGGCCCGCGCCCCCAGGGGCCGCAGGGTCTCCGCCCGGCGGGCCGCCCGGAGGAAGGTCCGCCACAGGACGAGCGCGAGCACCAGGAGAACCCCGCTCACCCCCCAGCCGGGGACCACGTGCCCCCACACCACCAGCAGGGGGTCGCTCCAGCTCGCCAGGGCCGCGAGAGCCAGGCTCCCTACACCCGCCGCCGTCGAGGCACCGGGCGACAGGCCCTCGCCCTGCTGTATCCGTGCTTCGGTCATGGCGGGTACGACTCGCCGAAGGCACCGACAGTTGCGCCGGGAGCCGGAACTCCGCCGGGGGGGGCGGTGTTTCCTCAGCCCTGGCCGGGCCTGCGGTCCCGCAGCAGGACGAGGGTCGTGGCGCCGATGCCGACCAGACCGAGGGCGACGACCGTGATCATCGGGGTGATGCCGGAGCCGCCCGTCTCGGCGAGGTTCGTGTCGACGGTGGTGCCGCCCACCGTCGCGGGGCTCGGCTCGCTGAGCGTCTGCGTCACGTCACCGCCCGCGTCGCTCTGCGTCCGGCAGTCGAGGACCCCGGTGAACCGCTTCTCGTATCCGTTCGGCGCCGTGATCGTGAAGTCGTACGCCTGGTCCTCCTGGAGCGGGATCGTCACCGTCGTGGACTTCCCGGCGTCGATGCCGTGCTCGACGCCCATCAGCTCGAAGGTGAACGTCTCGTCGCCCTGGTTGGCCGCGGTGATGTCCAGGCCGCCCTCGGCGCAGTTCTTCTGTGCCGACAGTGCCGGTATGGCACCGGTCTCCGCCCAGTTCGCGCTCGCGGCCGCGGCGACCGTCGACTCGCTGGAACCGGCGAGGATCTGCGTCTGGCTTCTGCTCTCGGAGGTGAAGGCCCGGCCGACGGGCACGGTGGTGGAGGCCTGCACGGTCAGGTCGGCCGACCCGGCCCCCGCGTCCTCGGGCACGTCGAAGAACACCTGGCTGCCGTCCGCCGCGGACGTGACGACCTTGCCGTCCTTGTCGACGATCCGCACCCCGGTCGTGGCGGCGTCCGCGGGCGGTGTGACCGTCACCCCGTTCGCGTTGGTGTGCACGGTCACCGGGCCGAGCCGCTCGCCGGGGTGGCCGGACACGGCGGGCGGGTCGAGGGTCAGCGAGGCCTTCGGCTCCGCCACGTTCCGCGCGCTCTTCTCCAGATAGTCCGCGAGCTTCTCCGCCTGCGGGTCGACCGCGTCGACGTCGGCGCCGTCCGAGTAGCGCCAGATGGCCACCTGGGTGCCGGCCGCGGCGTCACTCTCGGTCAGGCCCTTGGTGCCGGCCTTCGCGGAGAGCGCCGCCAGGTCGTTCACCTGCGGGTAGGAGTGCCGCAGGATCCAACTGATCTTTCCGGCGCTCTTGTTGGCGCCCAGCGACGTGCCGCTCCACGCGGTCTCGTGGTACTTGGCGTCCCGCTGGGTGGGGTTGCGGAGATCGACGCAGTACGTCTGGAGGGTGCCGCCGCCGTCCACGGACATCTCGAACAGGCCCGCGGAGACCTGCGTGTCGCCCCCGTCCTCGTGGATCACGGCCGCGCCGTACGTCTTGAGCCCGCCTATGGTCGCCGTGGCCCCGCCCTGGGTCTGCGGTGTCTCGTCGGCGACGGCCGGGCCGGCGCCGGCCAGCACTCCGGCGGCGACGAGTCCGCACGCCCAGGTCGCGGCGACGAAGCGCACGGCGCCTCGCCCGCGCAGGGACAGCGCGGAGAACACAGACAAAGCAGATGACACGGAATTCCCCTTCGAGCAGGACCCGTCGACGTGAGGGCGTGGTCCCACCAGCAGAATCAAAGCGCCGGGAGCTGTGCCCGGCATCCTAGGGACGCGCGCGCACCGCCTTCTCCGGTCGGGTCGTCCGATAACCGATCCGACTCGGAATCGTTATCCCCAAGATCACCCGCGAGCAGGGCTTATCGACAAATCCACCGGGTCTTTCGGAGCGCATTCATCGATAAGCCGCAGTTCGATCAGCTCGGGGCATTCACTGACATCACGTCACCACAAGAGGTTCTGCCTGGTGTTGGTCGGCGGAATCCGCGTGGGTGATGGAATCGGCGGCCGAATCCCCGGCCGGCGTCTCCCAGTTGGGCTCGGGCCGGGGCGGAGAGCCCGCCGTCTCCTGCTTGTTGGCCCGGCGGAAGGCCGAGGTGCCGCGCGCCAGGTCGTGGCCGATCGCCACCGCGTCGATGTCCGCCGAGGACCAGCTCGGCTGTCCCTCGCGCACTTCCGTCCGCACCTTCAGCCGGCCCTGGACGACGACGGGGTCGCCGACCGACAGCGACGCCGCCACGTTCGTGGCCAGTTGGCGGTTGGCCCACACCGTGAAGAAGTTGGTGTGACCGTCCGTCCACACGCTCTTCTCGCGGTCGAAGTAACGCGCGGTCACCGCCAGCCGGAACCGCGCCGACGGTCCCGTCGCCAGATCCCGGTACATCGGCTGGGTCGCCACATTGCCGACCGCGCACACCATCGTCTCGTTCATCGCATGTCCCTCCCTGACCCGGCCCCGTGGGACCGGGCGGAAACGCGTACGGGCCCGTCCCGTACGGCTGCAGTCAGACTGCCTCCGCCGAGCCGGGCCCGCTGAGCGCTGTGGACCACCGCCCACCTGTGGAAAACCTCGTCACCCGGACGAGGGAACGACGTCCGGACCCAGGTTCACCCGGCCCCGACGCCCGCCCCCGTGACCCGCGCGTACTGCTCCCGCACCTCCCGGTACCGCAACAGCTCCGCGGCCAGCGGATCGAGCACCCGCGCCCGTCCGCATCCCGCCGCGGCCTCCCGCAGTCGCCGCTCGGCGTCGAGGCCGTAGCGCCGGGCGGGGCCGCGGGCCGCCAGCCGGCAGCTCCACTCGACGAGCGGGCCGCCGATGATGCCGGCCACCATCAGCAGCACCGGCACGCCCAGGTTCGGTGCCATGAACCCGATGATCTGGCCCAACAGCCAGAGCCCGCCGACGACTTGGAGGATCGTCATGGACGCCTGCGCGAGTACGGCCGCCGGCCACCAGCCCGGCCGCGGCGGCCGCCCCACGGGCAGCCCGGCCCGCGCGGCCAGCTCGTCCAGCGCCTCGGGCAACCCCTGCGCCCCGCGTACGGCCGCCTCGCGCACCGCCTGCGCCCACGGCGCCGGGAGCCCGCCGGAGGCCCGGTCGGCGACCGTACGGACCGCCTGTTCGACGCGCTGGCGTGCCGTGGCCTCCTCGTCCGCCTGCGCGCGGACCGGCAGCCGGCCGGTGACGGGTTCGCGCCGGTCGTTGTACCAGCGCCACAGCCGCAGCCAGGGCGTGCCGCAGGCGCGGTTGGCGTTGCGCAGCCACGCGCGTTCGGCGGCCTCGCCCGCCGCGGTGGCCCCCACCGAGTCCGCGAGGCGCGCGGCGAACTCGTCCCGCGCCTCCTCGCTGAGCCCGGTGCGCCGCCCGGTGGCGTAGACGGGCCGCAGCCGCCACGCCGCCGCGTCCACATCGGCTGAAATTCGCCGTGCGGCGGCTCCACGATCCCCCACGAACTGGCCCAGAACCTCGCGCAGTTCCGGGATGCCGTCCCCGGTGAGCGCGGACAGGGAGAGCACGGTCGCGCCGGGTTCGCCGTACTCCCCCAGGGCGATCCCGTCCTCGTCGAGCAGTCGCCGCAGATCGTCGAGGACCTGGTCGGCGGCCTCTCCGGGGAGCCGGTCGATCTGGTTGAGGACGACGAACATGACCTCCGCGTGGCCCGCCATCGGCCGCAGATAGCGCTCATGGAGGATCGCGTCGGCGTACTTCTCCGGGTCGACGACCCAGATGACCGCGTCCACGAGCGCCAGGACCCGGTCCACCTGCTCGCGGTGCGCCACGGCCGCCGAGTCGTGGTCGGGCAGGTCCACCAGGACGAGGCCGCGCAGTTGGGCCTCCATCTCGGCGCTCTGGAGGGGGCGCCGGCGCAGTCGTCCCGGGATGCCGAGCCGGTCGATGAGGGTGGCCGCGCCGTCGCTCCAGCTGCACGCGATGGGCGCGGCGGTGGTGGGCCGTCGTACGCCCGTCTCCGAAATGGCCACTCCGGCGAGCGCGTTGAAGAGCTGGGACTTGCCGCTGCCGGTGGCGCCCGCGATGGCGACCACGGTGTGCTGCCCGGAGAGCCTGCGCCGCGCGGCCGCCTCGTCGAGCACCCGGCCCGCCTCCGCGAGGGTCCCGCTGTCGAGCCGGGTGCGGGAGAGCCCCACGAGTTCGCGCAACGCGTCGAGACGGGACCGTAGCGGCCCGTCGTACGCCAACGGGGCGGGGACATGGGCGGCTTGTGCGGCGTGCGCGCTGTGCGCCTGCGCCCGGGAGGCCCTGATCTCCACGGCGGCGGCCTGCTGCGCCGCCGTGGTCTCGTTGACCCGCCGCGCGATCAGCCCGTCGTCCCAGGCGCCGGTCGTTTCCTCGGGGTCCGCCGGGTCCGCGGACGCCTTGGATTCCGTACGGCCCGAGGTGTCGGCGTCGGCCGGCACACGCGCGTGGTCGTCGGCGTCCTCCAGGTCACCCGCTTCCTCCGCGTCCTCTACGGGAGGGGGGTTTTCGGGTCGCTCGTCCTTGGCGTCCGCGTCCCGGCCGTCGTCCCCGTGATCGGCGTGATCGGTGTGATCGGCGTGGTCGGTGTGGTCCATCTCGTCCGTGTGGTCCTGGTCAGTGACGGCAGTCACCGGTCACCTCTCCTTCTGCAGTACGGACAGCGCGGCGATGAGTTCGGCCTGGGGTTCGGGGTGCACGTCGAGGGCGTCGAGCGGGGCGAGCCGTCGTTCGCGCTCGGTGTGCACGACCCGGTCCAGGTGGTCGTTGAGCAGCCGCCCGGCGCGGTCGCGCAGCCGCAACGCGCCGTGGGCGCCGATCCGTTCGGCGAGCCCCTCGCCCGCGGACCGCGCCCTGCGGCCGCCCAGCAGCGCGGTGGCGACCAGGGCGGCGACCACCTCGGGATCCGGCGCGATGCTCCGGTCGAGGTCGGCGATCTCCTCCTCGGCGTACTCCTCCAGCTCGCGCCGCCACCGCCGTACGGCCATCCCGATGCGGTGCTCGGCGCTCTCCAGGGACGGATCGCGGTCGGTGAGTTCCGGGGCGCCGGCGGCCGGTTCGCGCCGCCAGGCGTCGTCCACGCGTTCGTCGGCGGCCGTGACGGAGCACAGGAGGAGCGCGGCGAGGCTCTCCGCGAGGGCGTCGAGCAGTTCACCGGCCGAGCAGTCGAGCGGGAAGGCGCGCCAGCGCTTCAACGCGTCCCCGGCGAGCACCGCCCCGGCCTGCAACCGCCCCCGCACACGCGCGTGCTCGCTGTCGTACGCCCCGTCGACGGCGACCGTGAGCCGTAGCGCGGCCGCGTACTGGGCGGCGGCAGCGCTGGCCAGTTCGGGCATCCGGGACTTGAGCGAGTCGAGGACGCCGTAGGCCGTACGCGCCATCGCCTCCTGCCGGGCGCCCGGGTCCTGGGCCTGCTGCACGAGCCAACTCCGCAGTGGGGCAACGGCACTGGCCGGAAGCAGCCCCCCACCCCAGGCGGATTCGGGCAGTTCGGGCACCGTGAAGCGGGGTACGTCGCCGAGGCCGGCCTTGGCGAGCAGGGCGCCGTACTGCCGTGACACCTCGGAGACCACCTGGTGGGGCACCCGGTCGAGGACGGTGACCAGGGTGGCGTTGTGCTCCTTGGCGGTGCGCAGCAGATGCCAGGGCACCGCGTCGGCGTAGCGGGCGGCCGTGGTGACCATGACCCAGATGTCGGCCGCGCAGATCAGTTCGGCGGCCACCACCCGGTTGTCGGCCACCAGGGAGTCGATGTCGGGCGCGTCCAGGAGGGCGACCCCGCGCGGGAGGGTGTCGGCGGTCTCGATCCGCAGCACACGCATGCCGTCCTCACCGGGGAGGAGCAACTCGTCCCCCGGGTCCTGATGGGGCACCCACACGCGCGTGAGGTCGGGCAGCACCCGCATGCCGCTGAACCAGTGATGGTCCTCCGGGTGGCAGACGAGCACCGGTGTGCGGGTCGTCGGCCGCAGTACGCCGGCCTCGCTGACCCGGCGCCCGACAAGGGAGTTGACGAGCGTCGACTTCCCCGCACCCGTGGAACCGCCGACCACGGCCAGCAGGGGTGCTTCGGGTTCTTTCAGGCGGGGCACCAGATAGTCGTCGAGCTGGGCGAGCAGTTCGTCGCGGTTGGCACGCGCGCGTGGAGCCCCCGCCAGGGGCAGCGGGAAGCGTGCGGCGGCGACACGGTCGCGCAGGGCGGAGAGTGCGTCGAGCAGCTGAGGCCGTACGTCCAAGGTCACCACATGTGAAGAATGCCCAATTTTGGGGGAATTCTGAAGCATATGAGCACGCCTGCGCGCCGACAGAACACAACGGACGGAAGGGATGACTGGGGCATGGGCACAGTCCAGGCATAACGAGTGCACAACACCCGTGGCGCCGGACACCAAAAGCGATGCACGATTCGTACCTGCCTGCGATTATCAGGACCGCTTCACTGAACCTCCACATCGAGCCACGGAGGTGAAGCAACAGGGACAAGGACCCGGGAGCCCTATCCTTGTCCCCGGCAACGTCACGGACCGGCCCACACCCGGGCACACCACGACCGAGGCCACACACCCGGCCCCCGTAGCTCAGTGGATAGAGCAGGCGCCTTCTAAGCGCTTGGCCGCAGGTTCGAGTCCTGCCGGGGGCGCGCAGCCATATTCCGCGTTTCCGCAGTTCAGGCAGTCTTCACCAGTCGGCGCTCAGCTCGCGCACGCCGGTGGGAGCGCGGCGGAGCAGGCCTAGGTCGAACTGGGCCGTGCGGACCGCCGGTTGGCCGACCCGGTCCGCGTCGCAGGCGGTGACATCCGCGACATTCGCCGTGCCAGGACGCTGCCCCCCGAGGAACTCGGCCGGCGCCTCCCGATCGCATGTCGACTCAGGTCGGCCGGTTGCTCCGGCGCCGGTTCACATCGCGGCCCGAATCCTGTTCCCGCGTTGCCGATTCCTCATCCGGCGAACGGACTTCGGGCATCACAGCCGGCAGGCGTGCATGGCGGTGGTCAGGATCGCCCGTGCCCCCAGCTCGTAGAGGCCGTCCATGATCCGCTGTGCCTCCTTCCCCGGGACCATCGCGCGGACGGCCACCCAGCCCTCCGTGTGCAGCGGCGACACGGTCGGCGACTCCAGCCCTGGGGTGAGGGCGATCGCCCGTTCCAGCTGCCCGGCGCGGCAGTGGTAGTCCATCATCACGTAGGCACGGGCGATGAGGACGCCCTGGAGGCGGCGGACGAACTGCCGTACGGACGGGTCGGAAGCGTCCGCGCCCGCGCGGCGGACGACGATCGCCTCCGACGTCGTGATCGGCTCGCCGACGACCGCCAGGCCCGCGTTCCGCAGACTGGCACCGGTCTCGACGACGTCGGCGATCACCTGGGCGACACCGAGTTCGATCGCCGTCTCCACCGCCCCGTCGAGATGGACGACGGAGGCGACCACCCCCTGGTCGGCCAAGTGCTTGGCGACGATGCCCTCGTACGACGTGGCGATGGTCAGGCCGTCGAAGTCGGCGATCTCCCGCGCGGTGCCCGGCCGGGCCGCGTACCGGAAGATCGAGCGGGCGAAGCCGAGCGGCAGGATCTCCTCGGCGTTGGTGCCCGCGTCCAGCAGCAGGTCGCGGCCGGTGATGCCGAGGTCCAGCCGGCCGGACGAGACATAGATCGCGATGTCCCGGGGCCGTAGGTAGAAGAACTCGACGTCGTTCTCGGGGTCGACGAGGACCAGCTGTTTGCCGTCCTTGCGCTGTTGGTAGCCGGCCTCGTGCAGGATCTGGGCGGCGGGCCCGGACAGGGAGCCCTTGTTGGGGACGGCGATGCGCAGCATGGGCCGGTCTCCTTCACGTGAAAAACGACGGACGACGGACGAGGGGCGAGGGACGACGGGGATGGGGGACAACGGGGGTGCGGGACAACAGGGATGAGGGACGACGGGCCCGCAGAGCTATCCGCCCAGTGTCAGTACCGCCGACGACTCCGCGCCGCTCGACGCGTTGATCGCCGACCCCGGCCGCACCGGGGCCTGGCGCATGAAGACGCCGGCGAAACGGCCGCCGAACACCAGCGGTGCCAGCACCACTTCGCGTCCGCCGGACGGCCTGACGCCCGGCACCCCGACCACGGACGGCCGCACCCGTTCCTGAAGCACATGGCGCTCGCGCGGGTCCGCGAGCCGTTCCCGCAGCTCCGCCGCCCAGGCCCGGTCGTCCTCGGCCAGGAAGCCGAAGGCCAGGTCCTTGCCGCCGTAGGCCGAGGCGGGCTTGCAGAGCAGCCGCTCGCGTCCCTCGACCGCGCGGTCGAGGGTCTCCGGCCGCAAACGGAAGGTCTCCGGCACGTACGTCCGGACGAGGGCCCGTTCCTCGTCGGTCAGCAGGCCCTGGAACCCGGGGTCGTGGAGCAGGGCCAGGTTCGCCTTGTTGTCGTGGAGCGCGGCGGCGGGCGAGCCGATGAAGTCCAGCTTCCCGGCCGTGTCGAGCTCCATCAGCGCACGGGTCAGCGCGGGCGGAACGAAGTTCTTCGTCTCGTGCCAGGTGTACGCGGTGAAGACGGCGTCCACCCGCCGGCCCCGGAAGTGGGCCCCGTCGTCGGTGAGTTCCAGCTCGGTGATCAGCCCGCAGCTGATGTCGTGGCCCGCGGAGCGGATCATGTCGACGAAGAACCGGCGGCCGCCGTCGAGGTCCGCCGGGTTGGCGGTGGCCTCGAAGACGTGCAGCGGCCCGTCGCCGCGCGCCCGGGTGAGCCCGGCGAAGACGTCGAGCCACACCCGCGCCGTGTCGGGGCCGTCCAGCCGCAGTCCGCGCCCGGCGAGGAAGGCGGCGTACCGCGAGTCGCGGGTCGCGCCGGTGTACGGGGCGAGCGTGCTGAGTCCGCCCAGTGAGGCGGCCACGTTCAGTTCGACGAGCTTCAGTCCCGCGTCGGTGACGACAAGGTCGGGCCGCATGAAGGCGGTGGCGACCCGGCGCAGCCGGGGCCGGTCCAGCGCCTCGGCCATCAGGGCCGCGTCCTCGTCCGGCAGGCCGAGGTAGCCGGCCCACGCCGCCAGGTCGTCCCCGAAGACGCGGCGCGGGAAGCCCGAGATCAGTTCGGCGAGCCGCACCCCGACCGTCTCGACCGTGCGTGCCGCCTCGGCGGTGAAGGCGTGCGGCGGGTACTGGTGGCGCCAGACGGGCCGGCGCAGCCGCTCGGTGAACCACTCCCGGTCGGTCTCGGCGGCGGGCGTCGCCGCGAACTCGTCCCAGGCCGCGAGGGCGCGCGGCTCCAGCCAGGACCACGCGCCGGGCCCGGCCGCCCGGCCCTCGACGGCACCGGCGTGCGTGACGACCCCGCTCATGACAGCTTCCCCGCGGTCCGCAGCGCCGCGAGCACGGTGTTGACGGCCTCCGAGGACCTGTCCTCGCCGGTCGCCCGGTAGTGGTAGCTCAGCCCGCCCGGGTTCACCATGTTGACCTCGATGACGTACGGGAACGCCAGGTCGATGCCCGAGTAGAAGATCCCGAGGTCCGTCATCCGCTTGCCCAGCGCGCGGACGAACTCGTCCTCCTCCGGGGTGAGTTCGAGGGCGGCGAAGCCCGCGCCCAGGGTGGCGTTGGACCGGTGGTCGTTCTCCGGGTGGAAGCGCAGGAACCCGGAGACGGGGACGTCGCCCGCGAGGATGACCCGCTTCTCGTTGGTACGGATGTTGGGGATGTACTCCTGGACCGCGGTGTGCCGCTTGGCCATGCCGATGACGTCACGGCCGTAACGCCCGTAGCGGGACGCCGCGTTGCCGGTGGCGTTGGCGAGCAGGGCCGAACGGTTGCGGTCGCCCTTGTTGACGACGAACACGTCCGCCCCGCAGCCGCCGTTGGTCGGCTTCACGACCCAGGAGCGGTCGCCGTCGGCCTCGACGAGCCTGTTGAGCTGGTCGAAGTCGTTCGAGACGTACGAGACCGGGAGGTGCTCGGCTGGGACCACGGCACCCAGGTTGATCTTGGTGTTCAGGTAGAACAGCGCGGACGCGTCGTTGACGAACGGCACCCGCTGGTTGAGCAGCCACAGCAGCTGGAAGGAGTCGGTGCCCGACTCCGGGTGCGTGCCGGCCAGGACCCACACGAGGTCGAACTCCTCGGCGGACGCGTACGGCAGGCTCAGCTCGGGGAAGCTGCCGCCGCTGGTGAACTCCTCGCTCAGCCGCACCCGGTCGCAGACGACGACGGAGTCGTGCACGCTCAGGGTGTCGATGTCACCGATGTGCACCTCGTGGCCCTCACGGTGGAGGGCACTGGGAATGATCGAGTGGTTGTTCAGCTCGAAGGTGGACGCCCCGGAGACCAGGACCAGGATCTTGTACGGCAACGGATGCACCTTGTTCCTGTCTCTTATACACATCGGACGCTTCCGA
>NZ_JBLTJC010000148.1:0-24110 GCF_048158785.1 Streptomyces colwelliae
GGGCAGGTGTGGGCCGCTCAGGACGAGCGGATGCGGCGGGATGTCGCGGTCAAGGTGGTCCACCCGCAGTACGGCATGGACGAGGCGGAGACACAGGCCCGGTTCCAGCGTGAGGTGCAGTTGGCGGGGCGGCTGTCCCACCAGAACATCGTCACCGTGCATGACTGGGGTGAGGTGGTGGTGGACGGGCGCCGGACGCTCTTCCTGGTGATGGAGCTGGTGCACGGGGTCCCACTGCACCGGCGGCTGGTCGAGTCCACGCCGGCGTGGCCGCTCGCGGTGGGGTGGGGTGCGCAGATCGCGGAGGCGCTGCACGCGGCGCACACCGAGAGTGTCGTCCACCGGGACATCAAACCGGCCAACGTGCTGCTCACGCCCGACGGGACGGTGAAGGTCCTCGACTTCGGGGTCGCCAAGTTCATGGGCGAGACCATCGGGGCGCGTGAACTGACGGTGACGGGCGTGCCGTTGGGGTCGCCACCGTACATGTCCCCGGAACAGGCGGACGGTGACCGGGCCATCGACCACCGGAGCGACCTGTACTCGCTGGGGTGCCTGCTCTATCACGCGGTGACGGGGCGGCCGCCGTTCACGGGGAGCAGTCAGTGGGCGGTGCTGCGGAAGCAGATGGAGGCGGTGCCGGACCCTCCGGGGGTGTACGCGGAGGGGCTCCCGTCTTCTTTGAGCGACCTCATTCTCAGCCTGCTCGCGAAGCGACCGGAGGACCGTCCCGCGGATGCCGCCGCCGTCTACGAGGCGCTGAGCACGCTCCTGGCCGACCACGTCGTCACCGACCCCCGCGGGGGCACCCTGGACGCCACGCAGTTGGGGCGCACGCACTCCGTCTCCGGGAAGCTGCTGAAGCGGGCGTGGGAGTTGTTTCAGTGGACGGAGTGGAACAGGGCGACTCAGCGGGAGGAGGCGGAGGCGCAGTTGGCGAGAGCCCGCGCGGACGCCGAACGCCTGGTGAACGAGGCATCTCAGCAGGTCGCCAAGATGGCGGACTCCGGCCGGATGCTGGCCGACAGTACGGTCGCGCAGGCGATTACGGAGGCCGAAGAACTGCGCGTCAAGTCCGTCAAGGAGGCCGAGAGGATCCGCGCGGAGGCGCGCAAGGACGCCGTCCAGCGGATCGAGGAGGCGGCCAGGACCGCCGCGGAACTGCTCGGCAAAGCCCACACCGATGCGAGCGAGATCCACCAGACGGCCACGACCGAGGCCGAGAAGGTCCGCAGGGAGGCCATCGACAGGGCCACCACCCTGCGGCGGCAGGCCGAGGTGACCCTGGAGCGGACCCGCACCGAGGCCGAGAGGCTCCGCGAGGAGGCGCGCGAGGAAGCGCGCAGGGAGGCCGTCCGGCAGATCGAGGAGGCGGCCAGGACTGCCGAGGAACTGCTGGACAAGGCGAAGGCCGACGCGGACGAGATGCGTCGGCTGCCCATGAACCCGGCGGAGCAGGTGATCGCGGCGAAGCTCGGCGCACCCGGTGCGGATCCCGTCGCGGACGAGATCGCGCGGCTGGCGCGGAACGGGGCGAGGCTCGCGCAGGAGAACCAGTTGATGCTGAAGAAACTTCAGGAGGAGGAACGGCTTGAACAGCTCCGAAAGGAGGTCCAGCGCGCCAACTCCGCCCAGAACGGCGGGCAGCCCGGGCCGCCCGCCGAACCGGCCTAGGGGTCAGAGCCGCTCAGGCGTCCTGATCCCCAGCAGCCCCATCCCCCGCTGCAACGTCCGAGCCGTCAAGTCCACCAGGAACAGGCGGTTCTCGACGACCTCCGGCGCGTTGTCCGGGGACAGCACGTGGCACTGGTCGTAGAACGTCGTGAGCGCGGACGCCAGTTGGTACAGGTACGCCGTCAGCTTGTGCGGGGCGTACTCCTTGGCGGCCTCCGCCACCACCTCGCTGAACTGGTCCAGGTGCAGGCCCAACGACCGCTCCGCCGGGGCCAGTTCCAGCTCCGGGTGGGCAACCGGGCGGGCCTCGCCGGCCTTGCGGAGGATGGACTGGATGCGGGCGTAGGCGTACTGGAGGTACACCGACGTGTCGCCGTTCAGGGAGACCATCTGGTCGAGGTCGAACTTGTAGTCCCGCACCGCGGACGTCGACAGGTCGGCGTACTTCACCGCGCCGATGCCCACGTAACGGCCGTTCTCCTCGATCTCCCGCTCGGTCAGGCCCACCTTCTCGGCCTTCTCCCGTACGACCGCGGTGGCGCGCTGGACCGCCTCGTCGAGGAGGTCCTCCAGCTTCACCGACACGCCCTCACGCGTCTTGAACGGCTTGCCGTCCTTGCCGAGGATCGTGCCGAAGGCCAACTGGTACGCCGTCACGTCGTCGTTGAGCCAGCCGGCCCGCCGCGCGGTCTCGAAGACCATCTTGAAGTGCAGGGACTGGCGGACGTCGACGACGTACAGGAGGTTGGTCGCCTTGAGGTTGAAGACACGGTCCCTGATCGCGGACAGGTCCGTCGCCGCGTAGCCGTAGCCGCCGTCGGACTTGCGGACGATCAGGGGGACCCGGTTGCCGTCCGGGCCCTTGATGTCGTCGAAGAACACGCACAGCGCGCCGTCCGAGATCTCCGCGACGCCGGACTCCTCCAGCAGGCGGCACGTCTCGTCCAGCATGTCGTTGTAACCCGACTCGCCGACGATGTCCGCGTCCCGGATCTCCATGTCCAGCTTCTCGAAGACGGAGAAGAAGTAGATCTTCGACTCGTCCACGAACTTCTGCCAGGCGGCGAGGGTCTGCGGGTCGCCCGCCTGGAGTTCCACCACCCGGCGCCGCGCCCGCGTCTTGAACTCCTCGTCGGAGTCGAAGAGTTTGCGCGCGGCCTTGTAGAGACGGTCGAGGTTCGACATCGCCTCCTCGCCGGTGACGTCCGCGTCCGCGTGGTCCAACTCGCCCGGGTGCTCGTCCAGATACTGGATCAGCATGCCGAACTGGGTTCCCCAGTCGCCGATGTGATGCCGCCGGACCACCGACTCGCCGGTGAACTCCAGGAGTTGGACGACCGCGTCGCCGATCACCGCGGAACGGAGGTGACCGACGTGCATCTCCTTCGCCACGTTCGGCTGGGCGTAGTCGATGACCGTCGTGCCCGGGTGCGCGGCGAGGGGTACGCCGAGGCGGGCCGTGTCGTCGGCGTAGCGCGCGGCCAGGGTCTCGGTGATCGCGCGGTCGGAGATCGTCACGTTCAGGAAGCCGGGGCCGGAGACCTCGATGTCCTCGATCACGTCGCCGGTGACGACGTTCGCCACGACCTGCGTCGCCAGCTCCCGGGGGTTGGCCTTGGCCTTCTTGGCGAGGGCGAGGATGCCGTTCGCCTGGAAGTCGGCACGGTCGCTACGTCGCAGCAGGGGGTCCGCGTCGGCCTCCGGCAGGGTTGCCGTGAGGGCGTTCGCGAGGCGCGCGTGGACGAGATCGGTGAGCGACGTGACCGAGGTCATGGGGTGGGAGCCGTTCTCCTTGAGGGGCTGATGGATGTGGCCAGTATCCCACGCGGGGCAAAGCGAGTTTTCGGCTGCGGGCCCGGTGGGGGCTGGTCGCGCCCCGCGGCGGAGCCGCATATCGATACAGCCCCGCGCCCCTTGAAGGCGGCTGCGCCGCCATCCAAGGGCGCCACCCCTCCGGTGTCTCGCACAGTCACGGGCTTGGAAAAGGCGTTTTCGTGGATGTGGGCTCGCCTGGGACAATGAAACGGTCAGTCGTGCGACCGTACCGGCTGCCCCGTGCCAGAAAGAAGGACGTGCCGATCGTGGCTCAGAGCACCGAGACCACCGACTGGGTCTCCCGTTTCGCGGATGAGGTCATCGAGGAGTCGGAGCGTCGGGCCCCGGGCAAACCGGTCGTCGTCGCCTCCGGGCTCTCGCCCTCGGGCCCCATCCACCTCGGCAACCTGCGCGAGGTCATGACCCCGCACCTCGTCGCCGACGAGATCCGCCGCCGGGGCCACGAGGTCCGGCACCTCATCTCCTGGGACGACTACGACCGCTACCGCAAGGTGCCCAACGGGGTGGAGGGGACCGACGCCAGCTGGGCCGAGCACATCGGGAAGCCGCTGACCTCCGTACCGGCCCCGAAGGGCTCCGCTTACCCGAACTGGGCCGAGCACTTCAAGGCCGCCATGGTCGCCTCCCTCGCCGAGCTGGGCGTGGAGTTCGACGGGATCAGCCAGACCGCGCAGTACACCTCCGGGGTGTACCGCGAGCAGATCCTGCACGCCATGAAGCACCGCGGTGACATCGACGCGATCCTCGACCAGTACCGCACCAAGAAGGCCCCGGCCAAGAAGCAGCAGCAGTCGCAGAAGGCCGTCGACGCCGCCGAGCTGGAGGCCGAGGCGGGGTCCGGCGCGGCCGAGGAGGACGACGGCAGCTCCGGTTCCGCCGGCTACTTCCCGTACAAGCCCTTCTGCGGCAGCTGCGGCAAGGACCTCACCACCGTCACGGCGTACGACGACGACACCACCGAGCTGACGTACGTCTGCACCGAGGACGGCTTCACCGAGACCGTCCTGCTCAGCGAGTTCAACCGCGGCAAGCTGGTCTGGAAGGTCGACTGGCCGATGCGCTGGGCCTACGAGGGCGTGATCTTCGAGCCGAGCGGTGTCGATCATTCGTCCCCCGGCTCCTCCTTCCAGGTCGGTGGGCAGATCGTCGGGATCTTCGGCGGCGAGCGGCCCATCGGGCCCATGTACGCCTTCGTCGGGATCAGCGGCATGGCCAAGATGTCCAGCAGCAAGGGCGGGGTCCCCACCCCGGCCGACGCGCTCCAGATCATGGAACCGCAGCTGCTGCGCTGGCTCTACGCCCGCCGCCGCCCCAACCAGTCCTTCAAGATCGCCTTCGACCAGGAGATCCAGCGGCTCTACGACGAGTGGGACAAGCTGGACGGGAAGGTCGCGGAGGGCGCGGCCCTGCCCGCCGACCTCGCCGCGCACTCCCGTGCCGTGCGCACCGCCGCCGGTGAACTCCCGCGCACGCCCCGCCCGATGCCGTACCGGACCCTCGCGTCCGTCGCCGACATCACCGCCGGAGCCGAGGACCAGACGCTGCGCATCCTCAGCGAACTCGACCCCGCCGACCCGCTGTCCACCCTCGACGAGGTCCGCCCGCGGCTCGACAAGGCCGAGGCCTGGATCAACACGCACGTCCCCGCCGACCAGCGGACCATCGTGCGCGACGAACCCGACACCGAACTCCTCAAGTCCCTCGACGAGCCCTCCCAGCAGTCCCTGCGACTCCTGCGCGACGGCCTCGCCGACCACTGGTCCCTGGACGGCCTGAGCCACCTCGTCTACGGCGTCCCCAAGGTCCAGGCCGGCTTCTCCGCCGACGCGACCGCCAAGGAACTCCCGCCGGAGATCAAGACCGCCCAGCGGACGTTCTTCGCCCTCCTCTACCACCTGCTGGTCGGTCGTGACACCGGGCCGCGTCTGCCCACGCTGCTGCTCGCGGTCGGGCAGGAGAGGGTGCGGAGGCTGCTGGGGGAGTAGGAACACGGCAATGACGAAGGGCCCTCTTCCGAGGGCCCTTCGTTCGTTTCAGGCGATGTGCTCTTCTTCGAGTTGTGCCGCATGGCGGGTGGTGAAGCGGGTCACCATCCGGTCGGCCTCGCGTGATGGCAGCCTGATGCTGTACGTCGCCTCGACGTCATCCCTGAACTGGCCCGCGGTGGGATAGCCGCTGCCGCCGTTTATCGACTTCTTGAAGACGAGGTAGAAGTCTTCGTCGGTCGGCTCCGTGCCGCCGCCCTCACCCAGCTCACGGGTACGGCCCGGGCCCGCCGGGATCGGGAACGTGCCGGTGTCCTCGGGCGAGGGCTCCGGCTCGGGGAGCGGCGACTCCTCGAACTGCTGCCGGGGGAACGCCTGTTGCTGCGGGAACGGCTGCTGTTGCTGCTCGAACCGCTGCTGTTCCTCCTCGTACTGCTGGAACTGCTCGGCCTGCTGCTGCTCCGCGTACCACTGGCGGTAGGCCGTGTCCGGGTCGTACGTCGGGTCGTAGCCGCCCTGGTACGCCACCGTCTGCGGGTCCCGTGCCTGGAGCCACTGGCTCTGCGGCTCGGGGCGGTCCTCCGGCTGCTCGGGCTGCTGGTGCGCCTCGGCGGCGGGGAGCTGCTCGCGGACCGGTGCCGGGGCGTTCTGGACGGCCGGTGCCGTCGGCTGCTCCTGCTCGCGAGCCGGCTCCAACTGCGGTGCCGGGGGCAGCAGTACGGGTTCGATGCCCGCCGCCGCGAGGCCCGAGGGGGCCGTCTCCGCGAGGGGGACGCCGTAGCGGGCCAGGCGCAGCGGCATCATCGACTCCACCGGGGCCTTGCGGCGCCAGGCGCGGCCGAAGCGGGAGTGCAGGCGGGCCTGGTAGACGAGGCGGTCCTGCTCCAGCTTGATGACCTGCTCGTAGGAGCGCAGCTCCCACAGTTTCATGCGGCGCCAGAGCAGGAACGTCGGGATGGGGGAGAGCAGCCAGCGCGTGAGCCGGACGCCCTCCATGTGCTTGTCGGCGGTGATGTCGGCGATCCGGCCGATCGCGTGCCGGGCCGCCTCCACCGAGACCACGAACAGGATCGGGATCACCGCGTGCATGCCGACACCGAGCGGGTCGGGCCAGGCCGCGGCGCCGTTGAACGCGATCGTCGCGACCGTCAGCAGCCATGCCGTCTGGCGCAGCAGCGGGAAGGGGATCCTGATCCAGGTCAGGAGCAGGTCGAGGGCGAGCAGGACGCAGATGCCCGCGTCGATGCCGATCGGGAAGACGTACGCGAAGTTCCCGAAGCCCTTCTTCAGGGCGAGTTCGCGCACGGCGGCGTACGAACCGGCGAAGCCGATACCGGCGATGACGACCGCACCGGAGACCACTACGCCGATGAGCACCCGGTGCATACGTGTGAGCTGAATGGGCGCGGACACCCGGACTCCCCTCCCCTTACATGTTGTTGCGCGCAACAGGGTGGCACATGTGTGCGGCGTCCTGGGTGCCGGTCTGTCAGGAGCCCGGTCCCCAAAGGGGCCGGGCTCCGTCAAAACGCTTCATTGACCTGCGAGTTGAGGCTCGAACGTGACGTGGATGTGACGGTCAGCTCTTCTTCGTGGCCGAGGGGGAAGGAGAGGCGCTCGCGGTCTTGGAGGCCGACTTGGACGCCGACTTGGAGGGCGAGGGGGACGCCGGTGCCGAACTGGAGCCTGTGTCCGTGCCGGTGCCGTTGGCCGACGTGACCGCCGCCACCGCCTCCTTCACGGCCTTCTCCGCCGCCTTCGTCAGCGTGTCCGCGCTCGGCGCCTTCTCGCCCGCGAGGCCCGCGCCGTTGTAGTCGATCGTGACGACCACGTTCTCGACCCGCGCCACCACCGTCTGCTGCTTGAAGGAGCCCTCCTTCTTCTTCAGGTCGTAGCGCACCGCCGTCGCCTCGTCGCCCGCACCCGCGACCGGCTCCGACTTGGCGTTCTTCGCGCCGGTGACGGACTGCGCCTCCTGCACCTGCTTCGCGTAGTACGCGGCGGCCAGCTTGTCGCCCTCGCCCTGCGTCTGCGAGGAGTCGAACCGCAGCAACGACACGTTCAGCCAGCGGAACTGCGAACCCTTGACCCCGTTGTTGTCCAGACTCGTCCAGGAGCAACTGCCGCGCGACGCCGTGTCGCTGGACGTGCCCTCCTTGCCCGACTTGGCGCCCTTCGGCACCAGATCGGTCAGCGTCTTCTTCGACAGCACCGCACACGGCTCGGGCAGCTTCTTGTACGCCGCCGCCTGCACCGTCGGAGCGGCGGTGGCATCGGCGGACGTCGTCGCACCGAGGCCGGCCGTCTCCTTGCCCGCGCCGTCGTCGGAGCCGGAGTCCGAGGAGCAGCCGGCCGCGATCAGCATCACCGGGACGGCGGCCGCGCAGACAAGGAGGCGGCTCAGACGCTTCGCCCGCTGCTGGTCACTGTGCTCTCGCTGTGCTGGTTGATGCATGGTTCCTTCACTCATGACGCTCGTGGTTCCTGCCGTCGGATCGGGTCCGAGGGGCCACGGTACGCGGTGAGTCAGCTGTGGGGTCTCCGTTCACGGCCTTTGCGCGACCCCGCGAACGGCACCCGCGAACGCCCTAACCGTTGAGCGAGTCGGCCAGCTGCGCGGCCAGTTTCCGCGCCCTGTCCTGCATCTTCTGGCTGTCCGGCACGACACCGACCGTCGCCGGCTGCTCCTCGTACTCGATGGTCACAATGACGTTGGACGTGCGAAACACCACAGTCACCGTGCGCTGCTGAGCGGTGGATCCGGAACTGCTCAACGCGTCGTCGAGGAACGCCTCGTCGCCGAGACCGGAGAGGACGCGGGGTTCGAGACCGGTGGGGGAGGCGGAGACCGAAGCGGAGGAGGAGGCGGAGTTCGAGCCGGAGGAGGACGCCGAGGCGGAGGACGTGGGGGTGGCGGACGCGGAGGGTGTCGCGGAGTCCGAGGCCGACGCCGAGTCGGACGCCGACGCCGACGCGGAATCCGACGCCGTGGCGCTCGCCGTCGGCTCCGGGAGGTCCGCCGCCGTCTCCTTCGTCGCGAAGATCGTCTGCGCCTGGCTGTCGTCGCTCACGGCGTTGTCGTAGGACACCACCCGCTCGAAGTCGACCAGCAGGTGGTCGGTCGCGTCCGTGGACTCCACCTTCCAACGGCAGCCCACCTTGCGGTCCGTGTCGTACGTCAGGGTCGCCTCGCCCGCGTACGCCGCCTCGCGCTGCTCCGCGTCGGCGATCTGCTTGATGCCGGGGAGCAGGGAGTCGAGCGTGGTCTGGCTGACCGCCCCGCAGGGTTCGGGGAGCGTGCGGTACTTGCCCGGCTGGGCCACCGCCGTCGACGTACCGGCCTCGCCCGGGTTCGCGTCGTCCGTCGTACCACTGTCGGCCGAGCCGCTCGTGCAGCCGGCCAGCAGCGCCACGAGGAGCGCGGCGGTGCCGGGTACGTACGCCTTCCGCTGCACGGTCGGGCTCCTCTCGACGGTGTGTCGGGTAGGGAGGTGTCGGGTGTCTTCTCTGCCCCTCGACCCCTTGAACGATCCAGGGTCTGCCAGTGTCCCCGCTGGTTAATCGCTTGCCGCACCGGGGGACCCCCTGGAGACAATGTGTATCGCACGTACAGCTGTGGACGCCGGTCCGCTGTCCCTTTCGTTGACCTTGGCGCCGGTTTTGCGATGTATGACTTTTGACTTTTTTTGATTGTTTCCGGGGGAATGAGGACGATATGTCGTACGTGGAGATGCCGGGCGCGAAGGTACCGATCCGTATGTGGGCCGACCCGGCGACGGTCGAGGAGGGCGCGCTCCAGCAGCTGCGCAACGTCGCGACCCTGCCGTGGATCAAGGGCCTGGCGGTCATGCCGGACGTGCACTACGGCAAGGGCGCGACGGTCGGTTCGGTCATCGCGATGCGGGGTGCGGTATGCCCGGCGGCGGTGGGGGTCGACATCGGCTGCGGGATGTCCGCGGTGAAGACGTCACTCACGGCGAACGATCTTCCCGGCGATCTGTCGCGGCTGCGGTCGAAGATCGAGCAGGCGATTCCGGTGGGGCGGGGCATGCATGACAGTCCTGTGGAGCCGGGGCGGTTGCATGGGTTCGCCACGGCTGGGTGGGAGGAGTTCTGGGGGCGGTTCGAGGGGGTTGCGGATGCGGTGAAGTTCCGGGAGGAGCGGGCCACCAAGCAGATGGGGACCCTCGGCAGCGGCAACCACATGCTTGAGGTCTGCCTTGACCAGTCGAATTCTGTCTGGCTCATGCTGCACTCTGGGTCCCGGAACATCGGCAAGGAGCTGGCCGAGCATCACATCGGCGTGGCTCAGAAGCTTCCGCACAATCAGGGACTGGTCGACCGCGACCTCGCCGTCTTCATCTCGGACACTCCGCAGATGGCGGCGTACCGCAACGACCTGTTCTGGGCGCAGGAATACGCGAAGTACAACCGCACGATCATGATGGCGCTCCTGAAGGACGTGATCCGCAAGGAGTTCAAGAAGGCGAAGCCGACCTTCGAAACGGAGGTCAGTTGTCACCACAACTACGTTGCCGAGGAGCGCTACGAGGGCATGGACCTGCTCGTGACCCGCAAGGGAGCGATCCGGGCCGGCTCCGGTGAGTACGGGATCATCCCGGGCTCGATGGGCACCAGCTCGTACATCGTGAAGGGTCTCGGCAACGAGAAGGCCTTCAACTCGGCCTCGCACGGGGCGGGTCGGCGTATGAGCCGTAACGCGGCGAAGCGGCATTTCACCGTTCGGGACCTGGAGGACCAGACACGGGGCGTGGAGTGCCGTAAGGACTCCGGCGTGCTGGACGAGATCCCGGGTGCCTACAAGAACATCGATCAGGTGATGGCGCAGCAGCGGGACCTCGTCGAGGTCGTGGCGAAGCTGAAGCAGTTCATCTGCGTGAAGGGCTAGGCGCGGAGATGGGCGCGGCGATGTATGCCGCGCCCATCGTGCGTTGCTCAGTCCGGCAGTGGTGCCAGGCCATGCAGCAGTTTCCATCGGCGTGTCTGGCAAGGGCTGTTGGAGTAACCCAGCTCGGCGGCTGCGGCGGCGATGGTCGGTGCCGACAGCAGGATCCGGTCCATCTCAGGCGTCCACTGGATTCGCGGAGGCCTGCGTTCCATGCCCGCAGGGCGGATCCAGGAAGCGAGCGACTGGGCGGCGTTGTGCTTCCGCTCCAGTGAGAGGCAGCCCGGGTAGTAGAAGTGAGCTGCCAGTCTTTGGGCGATCTCCTTCGTGTAGAGGACGTTGTGGATGTCGTCGCGGGTGTTGCGCTTGATGAGGCGCTCGGCGCCCGTGACCTCCTGCGCGTAGTGGCCCAGGTAGGTGGCGATGGCCGTGCTGGCCGTGGTGAGGGAGACGAAGGGGAAGCCCTTGCTCATATAGCCCACCGAGCCGTCTGCGTCGATGACACCGCGTAGGTAGTCGCGGTGTGAGAACTCACCGCGGGGTGGCGCTATCGTCGTTGACTTGCGGCCGTAGGGCAGACCGAGGTCGTTGAGCGTGGTCCGAGCTTCGAGAGAGCACAGAGTCCACGTGGCCGAGTGGTGGGCCTTGGCGAAGTTCGTCGACCGCGTGCGCTCGGTGATGCTGCTGTTGTACGGCGTCAGCTTCTGGAACTCGTGCAGGAGACCGATGTCCCGCGCGCTGATCTCGACCGTCAACCGCCCTCGTTGCCTCGACTGTTGGGACAGATGCCCGTCCGCCTGCAAGAACCCGAACATGTACGCGTACCCAGGGACCCGCAGGTCCATGAACTGGTGAGCGATAGGCTCGCAATCAGCCACAGGGAAGCTCCACTTCCGTGCTGGTCAGGCCCTCGGTCGGGACTGCAATCCCGACTGAGGGCCGTCGTGTTGATGTTGTGGCGCGAGCCTAGGTCGACCGTTCGGACACCGTGCGGGTGATCGATACGGTTCACTCGTGTGGGTGAACCGAGGGGTGTGCGGAAAGTCAAGGTGGCGGTCGCTCTGAGATCTCTCTGGAGTCGCTGTGAATTCGCGCCCTATTGCTGTGAATCCCAGCCATCGCCGCATGTCAAAATGCATGCTCAATTCGTGAAAGCATTGGTTGCACGCGCCCCTTATTGCTGGCCTCGAAATTCGCTGTGATGCTGCCCCGGAGTTGATCCGACCCCACCCGCAGCGTCTCGGAGGACAGCACATGCTTGAGCGGCACCAGAATCAGAGCGAGTTGAGTCGGCGGACCGTCGTGGCCGCCGGGGCGGTCGGCGCCCTCGCGGCGACCGCCCTCGGTAGTGCCACCTCGGCCCAGGCCGCCACGCAGGCTTCCGGTGGGCTGAAGGTCGGTGTCGGTAAGGCCGCGTTCACGCCCGCCGCCTCGCTGTTGCCGCTGGACAACTTCACCGCCGTGCACGACGACCTGAACGTCCGTGTCCTGCTGGTGGAGTCCGGTTCCCGGAGTATCGCGCTGGCCGTGCTGGATCTGACCTCGATCAGCGCGGAGGCGATCGCGTTGATGCGGGACGCCATCACCGCGGCCTCGGGTGTGACCACCGCGAACATCATGGTCACCGTCACGCACTGCTTCTCCGCGCCGCATGTGCAGGCGAGTTCGTCGTCGGCCGGGGCTGCCGCGTACGTCCAGAACATCGTCGCCGCGACCAAGTCCGCCGTCGCCGACGCCGTGAAGAACCTCCAGGACGCCGAGGTCGGCTACGGCTCCGGCCGAGTTGACGTCAACGTCAACCGCAACGTCCTCACCGCCGACGGCTATTGGCTCGGTGTGAACGAGCAACTGCCGTCGGACAAGGGCGTGTACGTCGCCCGCTTCAACGATCTCGACGGCAACCCGATCGCCGTCCTGGCCAACTACAACGTCCAGTCCTGCGTGATGCAGGACTCCGTCATGGCCGACGGCACCCTGCCGATCACCGCCGACCTCGCCGGCGCGGCCATGACGCACGTCGAGGCGCAGTACTCCGGTGCCGTCGGGTTCTGGCTGGTGGGCGCGTGCGGTGACCAGTTCCCGGCGTACCGCTCGAAGCGGTACACGATCGACAAGGACAAGGGCTGGACCTACGGCGTCGATCTGCACGACGCCGGGTTCGCGCTGCTGACCGCGCAGGGCGAGCGGCTCGGGAACGAGATCGTGCGGGTGGCGCAGGGGATCGGCAAGTACGAGAGCGGTAAGCAGGTCGTGGTGCGGCTCGTGACTGATGACATCACGACGACCCAGGTCACGGGTCCCCAGGCCAGCGCGCCCACCAAGACCGTCACCTTCACGCCCACCGGCACCGCCCAGGTGCCGCTCTGGGTCTTCCAGGTCGGCAAGGGTGTCTTCGCGGGTGTGGAGCCGGAGCTGTCCACCACGACGGCGACCTCGATCCGTGAGAACTCGTCCTTTTCCAGCACGTTCGTCATGTCGATGTTCGAGGGCGGCGCCAAGAACATGCCCGACAAATGGAATTTCGACCACGTCACTTATGCGGCGGTCGACGGTTTCTATATCGAGGGCACGGCGGACAAGGCGGCCTCTCGAATCGGGCGCATCATCAAGTCCCTGAACTGAGGTGTGGAAAATGACGACAAGGCGCGCTTTCTTAGCGCGGGTTCTGGGGTCGTCGGCAGTGGTTGTGTCGGGCCTGGCGGCCTGTGACTCGGGTTCGGACGACTCCGGGAGCGGCAGCGGCCATGTCAAAGGTGCCACCGCGATCACCAAGGTCTACGGCGACGGCCAGAAATTCATCGCGGTGGCCGTCGAGTACGACACCGACATCGACACGTCCACGCTCTCGGTGTCCTCCTTCAAGGTCGAGGGCCGTACGGTCACCAAGGTCTACGCCAACTCCCGCGCGGCGACGGCCGATCAGGGCACCGACGGCACGTACGTCATCGTCGAACTGTCTCCCGACGACGACAGCGCCCTGCTGTGGGGAGGCGTGGGGTCGGGCGGCGGGGGTGCACCCGGGACCGCCCAGCCGTCGGCTTCGGCTTCGGCGTCGAGTGAGCCCTCGGCGTCCGCTCCCAGCAGCCCCTACGTCATCCCCGGTCCGCAGGTGGGCTCGACGGGCGGACCGGCCACCATCAGGGCGGCGAAGGGCACCGTCACCCAGGCCGGCACCGTCACGACCACCGGCGGCACGGGCTACGCCGCCGGCGACACCAAGGTCAGCACCAGCAGGACGGTGAACCTGATCGTCGACGACTTCGAGCAGTTCACGTACAAGGACTCGAAGACCGGCAGATCGCTGCCGTACAACCTCTACATCCCCAAGGACTACGACCGGACCAAGTCCTATCCGCTCGTCCTCTTCATGCACGACGCGAGCCTGATCACCACCACTGTGCGGGCGACGCTGGTACAGGGCCTGGGCGCGGTGTGCTGGGCCGCCCCCGAGGACCAGGCCAGGCGTCCGGCGTTCGTGCTGGCGCCCCAGTACCCGGAGGTGGTCGTCGGCGACGACTACAAGCCGACGACGCTCTTCGACACCACTGTCGACCTGGTCGAGGAGCTGACCGGCAAGTACAGCATCGACACCGATCGCCTGTACTCCACCGGCCAGTCCATGGGCGCGATGATGACCCTCGGCCTGAACATCAAGTACCCCGACCTCTTCGCGGCCTCATGGGTCGTCGCCGGCCAGTGGCCCTCCGGCCAGGCCGCGCCGCTGGCGAAGAAGAACCTCTGGGTCACCGTCTCGCAGGGCGACACCAAGGCGTATCCCGGAGAGAACGCCATCATGGCCGTCGTCGAGAAGGCCGGGACGAAGGTGAGCCGCGCGGTCTGGGACGGCCGGTCGACCGCGACGGAGTTCGCCGCGGACGTCAAGGCGATGGAGGCCAAGGACACGACGGTCAACTACGCCACGTTCAAGAAGGGATCGACCCTGGCCGGAGGGCAGGCGAACGCGAACGGCGTCGAGCACAACTCGACGTGGCCGATCGCCTACACCATCGAGGGCATCCGGGAGTGGATCTTCAAGCAGCGGAGGTCCGGCTAGCGGAGGGCCGGGTAGCGGAGGACCGGAAGGCCAACTGGTGAGCCCCGCCTACTTGTTCGGGGCGTGCATCACCGCGTAGATCATCACGAACGCGACGAGGTGGATGCCGAAGAGGAAGTAGCCGAGGAAGTACCAGACCTTGCGTTCGTTCCTGGTCTCCTCGGCCAACCGGCGCTTGTCCATGGCCTCTTGGGAGTTGTCCGGGCCAACTGGACCGGACGGGCCGCCCTCTTCGTCGGGCATCACAGCTCCCTGTGGACCTTGGTGTTCGAGGCCTGGGCGCGGGGACGGACGACGAGGAGGTCGATGTTGACGTGGCTGGGACGGGTCACCGCCCAGGTGATCGTGTCGGCCACGTCGTCCGCCGTGAGGGGCTCGGCGACGCCCGCGTAGACCTTCGCCGCCTTCTCCGCGTCGCCGCCGAAGCGGGTCAGCGCGAACTCGTCCGTCCTGACCATGCCGGGCGCGACCTCGATGACCCGCACCGGGGTGCCGACGATCTCCAGGCGCAGCGTCTCGGCGAGGACGTGGGCGCCGTGCTTGGCGGCGACATAGCCCGCGCCGCCCTCGTACGTGCCATGTCCCGCCGTGGAGGAGACGACCACGACCGTGCCGTCGCCGCTGGCAGTGAGGGCGGGGAGGAGGGCCTGGGTGATGTTCAGGGTGCCGAGGACGTTCGTCTCGTACATCGTGCGCCAGTCGGCGGGGTCGCCGGTCGCGACCGGGTCGGCGCCGAGTGCGCCGCCCGCGTTGTTGACGAGGACGCCGATCGTCTTGAAGGCGGTCGCGAACTCGTCGACGGCGGCGCGGTCGGTGACGTCCAGGGCGTACGCCGTGGCCTGGCCGCCGTTCGCGTTGATCTCCTCGGCGAGCGCCTCGATGCGGTCCTTGCGGCGGGCGGTGAGGACGACGCGGTAACCGGCCGAGGCGAGCTGCCGGGCGGTGGCGGCGCCGATTCCACCGCTCGCCCCGGTGACGACCGCGATACGGGAGGCGGCGGACGGTGCGGCGGTGGCCATGAGCTGCTCCTCGGGACGGATCAACGAGATCGATCGTATGGATCAACGAGATCGTGTGTACGACTCCGTCCAGGATAGGGGGCCGGTTCCGGGGGTCCGGGTCAGTTCCCCCTGGGCGCCCACATGATCACGGCCATCCCGGCCAGGCAGATCAGGGCGCCGGTGATGTCCCAGCGGTCGGGCCGGTAGCCGTCCGCGACCGCGCCCCAGGCCAGCGAACCGGCGACGAAGATCCCGCCGTACGCCGCGAGGATGCGGCCGAAGTGGGCGTCGGGCTGGAAGGTGGCGACGAAGCCGTAGACGCCGAGGGCCATGATCCCGCCGCCGATCCACAGCCAGCCGCGGTGTTCGCGGACCCCCTGCCAGACCAGCCAGGCGCCGCCGATCTCGAAGACGGCGGCGACGACGAAGAGGGCGGCGGAGCGCAGGACGAGCATGGCCGCCATCACATCACGCGGTCTGTCACCTGATGGACGGCGCCTGTCGCACGCTCCGCGTGGGATACATCCGTACGACCACGGTGGCGTGGTGCAAGGGCGCGGCGTACTGAGGAGCGGATGGCATGCGGGTACTACGGGTACTACGGATTCTTGCTGTAGGGGCTGCCGCGCTGGCGGTGACGGGCGCGGCCCCCGGCCTGCCCGCTCACCCGGACGTCCCGGGCCCGGAGGCGGATCTCGCGTATCACGGCTCCGCCACCATGACCGCCGGCCGGGTGGACGTCCGGTTCACCCCGCGCAACCACGGCCCGTCCGCGGTGCCCGACGCGACGGTACGGCTGCGCTGGTCGAAGCCGCTCGCGGACCGGCAGACGCTGCCGGAGGGGTGTGCGCGGTCGGGGGAGCGGGTGGTGGTGTGCCGGACGGGGGCGCTGGCCGCGGACGCGGTGGGCGAGCGGATCGAGCTGCGGGTAGGGCTGCGGGACACGTCCTCCGAGGTGCTGCTGGAGCTGGACACGGTGTGGGGCGGGGGCGCGGTGGACGGGAACCGGGCCAACGACCAGCAGCGGGTGCTCGTCCTGGACACCGGTGACACCTACTACTTCTGAGCCACACCCGTAGTACCGCGGAGCCACGCCCGCGAGCGCGTCGTACGATCTCGATCTCCGCACGTCACATACGGCACGTACGGAACCGCACAGGCGACGAGGGGTACGACATGTCCGGGAACGCGCGGGCGCGGCTGCTGGACGAGTTGTCCACCGTCTCGCGCCGGTACATGGCGTCGTACGCCCTGTTCAACCAGGCCGTCGCCGACCGCCTGGGGCTGCACCCCACCGACTTGCAGTGTCTGAACCTGCTCACGCTGGAGGCCGGGCCCGTGACGACGGGCCGGGTCGCCGAGCTGACGGGGCTGACGACCGGGTCGGCGACGCGGCTCGTGGACCGGCTGGAGCGGGCGGGGTACGTCGTCCGGGAGCGGGACGCGGAGGACCGGCGACGGGTGCTGGTGGCGACCGTGCCGGAGAAGATCACCGAGTTCGGGCGCATGTGGAACCGGCTCGGCGGCGGCTGGTTCACCCTCTTCGACGAACTCGGCGACGCCGAACTCGCCGTGATCGTCGGCCACATGAGGCGGACGGTGGAGTTCAGCGGCCGGCAGATCGCGCGGTTGCGGGCGGGGGACGTCTAGCGCCGGGGCACTGAAACAGCGCCGGGGCACTGAAAAAGGGCGGTCGCCGGGTGGTCCCCGAGGGGCCCTAGGGGGTCGCTCCACCTTGCGTCTCCACCCGGATTTCCACCCGTGGGTCCGGGAGCTTTTCCGGCATCGGCGGGAGAGTCGGTCTCAGGAAATCGCGCGGCGGGCAGACCGCCGGAGACCGAGGAGTGCGACGTCATGACGGACATGGAGCAGGCGCTGACGATCAGCGGGGGCATCTTCGCGGTGATGATGCTGACGCAGTACGGGCGCCGGAAGTACGACCTGCACAAGGTGCTGATGCCGATCGGCACGGTGTCGGCGGTCGGCTACTTCTATCTGAAGGGGATGCCCACCCAGCACGTCGACATCGTGGTCTATCTGGTGGGTGCCGCGATCGGGCTGGCCTGCGGTGTCGTCGCCACGTTCACCACCGGCGTGGAGCGGGACCCGGCCTCGGGTCACGTCCACACCCGGTGCGGTGCGGGGTTCGTGGCGATCTGGACGGCGGTGGTCGCCCTGCGCGTCGCGTTCATCTACCTCGCCGAGCACAACACCTCGTTCCGCGACCACCTCGGCACGTTCATGGCGGAGCACCAGATAGTGCAGGACGCCATCGCCCCGTTCTTCGTCATCATGGCGCTGGCCATGGTCCTCACCAGGGTGTTCCTGCTGCTGGCCCGTGTGCGGTTCCTGGCGCCGGCCGGGGCCCCCGGAGAGGCCCTCACCCAGGGGTCTTCACCAGTCCGTGGATGAACGCGTACTTCACGGCATGCGCCCGGTCCCGCAGATGTGCCTTGGAGAAGAGGTTGTTGATATGAGTCTTCACCGTGGCCTCGCTGACCACCAGCCGCTCGGCGATGCCCCGGTTGGTGAGGCCCTCGCCGATCAGCGTGAGCACCTCGACCTCCCGGGGTGTGAGATCCGGGGCGAGTCCCGCGCCCGAGCGCTCGACGGGGGCGCCGCCCCGCGCGGCGGCGGCCACGAGCCGGTCCCGTACGGCGGGGTCGAGCACGGACTGCCCGGCCGCCGCGACCCGTACCGCGCGGGTGATGTCCTGCCGGCCGGACTCCTTGGTGAGGTAGCCGCGGGCGCCAGCGCCGAGCGCGGCGAGGATGTACTCCTCGTCGGCGAAGGTGGTGAGCACGACGACGGCGACCTGGGGGAAGCGCTCGGTGAGCAGCCGGGTGGCCTCGACCCCGTCCATCCGCGGCATGTTGAGGTCCATCAGGATCACGTCCGGGGAGTGCTCCTCGGCGGCCCGCACAGCCTCCCCGCCGTCCTTCGCCGTCGCCACGACCTCCACGCCGGGCTGGAGATCCAGTACGGTCGCCAGCGCCTCACGGACCGCGGTCTGGTCGTCGGCCACGACGACCCGTACAACGGCCTGCTGTTCGTCGCTCATGCGGGGATCACCACGCGCACTCGCCATCCTCCTGCGTCGTCGCCGTCCACGATCGGCCCGGCCGTGACCGTGCCGCCCACCAGGTCGAGGCGCTCGCGCATCCCGACCAGCCCCATCCCGCTCCCGGCACCGGCCAGGGGCCGCGAGCCTTCCGGCGGCGCGGAGTTGACCACCTCGAAGACGGTCTCCTCCGGGACCTGCTCCGGAACCTGCTCCGGTGGCTTCCGCTGTTCCACGTACTCCAGGCGCATGCGGACCGGGGCGCCGGGCGCGTACTTGTGCGCGTTGGTCAGCGCCTCCTGGGCGCAGCGCACGATCACCTGGGCGAGGCGGACGGGCAGTTCACGCGGCGGCCCGTCGACGGTCAGCGTACCGGCGTCCGACCCGGACGCGAGCAGGGACCGCAACGTCTCCACCAGCGGCAGCGCGTCCTCGCGCAGGTCCCCGACCGTGCGCTGCACCTCGGTCAGCCCCGAGCGCACCAGGCTCTGCGCCCGCTGGGCCGCCTGCCGGGCCCGTTCGACGTCACCGGACTCCAACAGGGCGTCGGTGACCTCCAGTTGCATGTTCACCCCGGCCAGCGAGTGGGCCAGCACGTCGTGCACGTCCCGGGCGATCCGGGCCCGCTCGGCGAGCGCCTCGGCCCGCGCCTCCGCCCGCGAGGCCAGCTCGGCCTGCTCGGCGGCGGCCCGCGCGGAGCGCAACGCGGCGGTGTGGGAGCGGTTGGAGATACCGACCAGCACGCTGACACCGGTGAAGGCGCCCACGATCCACGAGGTGCCGTGGCCGCTCCACGGCATGAGCAGCGCACTCGCGCACAGGGCGCTGGTGAGCGCCGCGAAGGGCACCGCGAGGCGGGCTTCGATGCGGTATCCGGCATGGCCGGTCACGAAGTACGCGAACAGGGCCGACGCCCCGGACCGGTCCAGGCTCATCAGCGCGGCCGCCCCGACCGACCAGGCGCACAACACGGCGAGCTGCGCGCGGGGCGGGAGCCGTCCCTCGGGGATGAGCCGCGTGCACAGCAGCAGCGACTCCAGGACCAGCAGGCACAGCACCGCGAGTCCGGTACCGGACGTCCCGATCGGGCGCACCGTGATCGCGCCGACGGTGATGGCGGCGACGGTACCGAAGACCTGGACGGGGTTGTTGTCCGCCGTCAACCACCGGGTCACGGCCTGAGTTCGGTTCACCGTGGCTCTCTTCCCGCTGTTCGTCGGCGCTGTCGCTGTTGCTGTCGTTGTCGTCCGGCCGCTGCGAAAGCTACCAGCGTGACCGTCGGCGATCAGCCCGGTCAGCCCGGTCAGCCCGGTCAGTGACCATGGTCCACCGGTGCCGTGCGCGGCAGCAGTCGTACGAGACACAGGCACAGGGCGACGGCAGCGCCGACCACGCCCAGGCTCACGAGCAGGGCATGGGTCGTACCACCGCCAACTGCTTTGAAATACACGGTGGTTACAGCCGCCGCACCGATCGCGTTGGCCAGTTGCTGCACCGCGTTGAGCGAGCCGCTGGCGCTGCCCGCCTCGGCCGGTTCGATGTCGCCGATGGTGATGTCGTAGACCGTGCCGAAGCAGGTGCCCATGCCGAGCCCGATGAGGAAGAGCGGCGGGACGAGGGACCAACCGCCAATGCCGGTACCGGAGTTGGCGGCCAGCGCGGCGAGGTGGCCGCAGCCGGTGAGGATGATCAGCAGGCCTGTGGTGGCGAGGCGGCGGCCGTGGCGGTGGACGAGCCGGTAGCAGGCGATCGAGGCGACGACGATGCCGGCGGAGAGCGGGACGAGGCCGAGGGCGGTGCCCGCGGGGGAGCGGCCGAGGCCTTGTTGGAGGTAGAGGGAGATGACGTAGAGGAGTCCGGCGACGGCGGCGAAGGCGACGACGCCGAGGAGCAGGCCCGCGGTGAAGCCGCGGTTGTGGAGGAGCGAGGGGCGGATGAGCGGGTCGGGTGCGGTGCGCTGGCGATAGCAGAACCCGGCGAAGAGGGTGACACCGAGGAGCAGGAGGGCGAGCGTGGCTCCCGTCCAGCCGTGCTCGGAGCCGTGGATGATCCCGCCGAGGAGGCCGAGCATGGCGCCCGCGATCAGGGCCGAGCCCGGGCCGTCGACGGGGGCGGTGCCGTCGCCGGTGTCGCGGGGGAGGAGGCGTAGGGCGGCGAGGAGGGCGGCGCCGCCGAGGAGGAGGTTGATGAGGAACATGGGCCGCCAGCCGAGGCCGCCGAGATCGGCGTCGACGAGGAACCCGGCGAGGATCGGCCCGCCCACCGCCGACAGCCCCATCACGGGCCCGAACAGGCTGAACGCCTTGCCGATCTGGTCGCGCGGCCAGCTCGCGCCGAGGATGCCGAAGCCCTGCGGGATGAGGAGCGCCCCGAACGCGCCCTGCACCAGCCGGGCGACGACGAGGAAGACGGGACCGGGCGCGAGTCCGCAGGCCAGAGAGGCGACGACGAACCCGGCGAGCCCGACGAGGAACAGCCGCCGCCGGCCGTACCGGTCACCGAGCCGCCCGCCGGGGACGAGGAGGACACCGAGGGCGAGGGCGTAGGAGGCGCCGAGCCACTGGACGAGGGCGGGGCCGCCGCCGAGGTCCCTCGTGATGGTCGGGGCGGCGATGTTGGTGATCGTCGAGTCGAGGAGGTCGAGGACGTCTGCGGCGAGGACGACGGCGAGGATCGCCCAGCGGGTGCGGGCGGGGAGGGGAGGAGGTTTTTCCGGGCCTTCGGGCTCTCCGGGTTCTCCGGGATCATCACTTGTGTAATGCAGTATCTGTGTCACGCAGATAAATGTGTGTGAGGAGCCCTTCGCCGGTCAACCGGATTAACGCGATGCGTTGGTCACTGCACGCCCTGCACGCCCTGCACGCCCTGTGCGTACGCCGTCGGTGTCACCCCGACCGTCGCCGTGAAGTCGCGGACCAGGTGGGCCTGGTCGGCATAGCCCAGGTCGGCGGCCAGCCCCGCCCAGTCCACGGGCTCCTCGGCGCCAGCCCGCTCCAGGGCCTCGTGGATGCGGTAGCGCAGGATGACCCACTTGGGTCCGACGCCGACGTACGCGGCGAAGAGGCGTTGCAGCAGTCGTACGGACAGGCCCTCGGCGTGGGCGAAGTCGGTCACGCGGCGGATCGTGCGGTCGGTGCGGATGCGGTCGACCAGGGTGGTCGCGAGCTCGGCCTGCGGGTCGGGGTGGAGATCGAGGGTGAGGAGGAAGGAGTCCAGGGCGGCGACGCGGGCGCTCTCGTCGGCGGGGCCGAGGATCGTGGCGGGGTCGGTGTCCGGGAACACGTCGGGTTGCCGGACCCGCAGCCCGGTCCACTCGGAGACGGGCCGGTCCGTGGCGACGGTACGGAAGGCGCCGGGCCGGAACTTGATGCCGCAGACGCGTCCCCGCCCCTCCAGTTTCTGGGCGAAGAGGCCGTGCGGGATACCCGCGACCTCGACGAAGGCGTCCTCGCCGGCGAGGTGCTGGAAGACGATGTGCACGGCCGGGTGCGGGACGACGTGGGAGACGTAGGGCTCGGTCAGGTCCCAGTCGATCAGCCAGTAGTGCTCGACGTACGGGCGCAGGGGCGGGGCAGGTTCGGGGCGGCGGAAGCGCACGCGGGCGAGGAGTTCGGCGGGGTCGACGATTCCTCGGGTGTCGCGGTGCGGGGCAGCCATGAGGGGATCGTAGGACGAGCCACTGACAACGGCCGGAAGACGGCGACGGTGGCCGCGCGGAACGGTCGCGGTGACCGCGCGGAACGGTCGCGGTGGTGGGCGGAGCGGTCTCGGTGGTGGGCGGAATATGTGCGGCGGGGTGGCCGTTGGAGGGTATAGTTGAACAATCAACAACCTGGAGGGTGAACGACCATGCAGTTCGGGATCTTCAGCGTCGGCGACGTCACACCGGACCCGACCACCGGACGGACGCCGACCGAGCGCGAGCGCATCAAGGCCATGGTCGCCATCGCGCTGAAGGCCGAGGAGGTCGGGCTCGACGTCTTCGCGACCGGGGAGCACCACAACCCGCCGTTCGTGCCCTCGTCGCCCACCACGATGCTCGGCTTCATCGCGGCCCGGACCGAGAAGCTGATCCTCTCCACCTCCACCACCCTCATCACCACCAACGACCCGGTGAAGATCGCGGAGGACTTCGCGATGCTCCAGCACCTGGCCGACGGACGCGTGGACCTGATGATGGGCCGCGGCAACACCGGCCCGGTCTACCCCTGGTTCGGGCAGGACATCCGCCAGGGCATCAACCTCGCCATCGAGAACTACGCCCTCCTGCGCCGCCTGTGGCGCGAGGACGTCGTGAACTGGGAGGGCAAGTTCCGCTCCCCGCTCCAGGGCTTCACGTCGACGCCGCGCCCGCTGGACGACGTACCGCCGTTCGTCTGGCACGGTTCGATCCGCAGCCCCGAGATCGCCGAGCAGGCGGCCTTCTACGGCGACGGTTTCTTCCACAACAACATCTTCTGGCCCGCCGACCACACCAAGCGGATGGTCGAGCTGTACCGGGAGCGGTACGCGCACTACGGCCACGGCACGGCGGAGCAGGCGATCGTCGGGCTCGGCGGCCAGGTGTTCATGCGCAAGAACTCGCAGGACGCGGTGAGCGAGTTCCGCCCGTACTTCGACAACGCGCCGGTCTACGGCCACGGGCCCTCCCTGGAGGACTTCACCGACCAGACCCCGCTCACCGTCGGCTCGCCGCAGGAGGTCATCGAGAAGACCCTCGCGTTCCGGGACTACGCCGGTGACTACCAGCGCCAGCTGTTCCTGCTGGACCACGCCGGGCTGCCGCTCAAGACGGTCCTGGAGCAGCTCGACCTGCTGGGCGAGGAGGTCGTACCGGTGCTGCGCAAGGAGTTCGCGGCGAACCGCCCGGCGGACGTGCCGGAGGCCCCGACGCACGAGTCGCTGAAGTCCGCCAAGGCCGCCGCATCGGAAAGGGCTTCGGAAGGGGTGACCGTCGCATGAAGCTCGTAGTCGTCTCGGCGGGGCTGAGCGTGCCCTCGTCCACGAGGCTGCTGGCCGACCGGCTGGCAGCGGCGGTGGACCGGAAGACCCCGGTCGACATACAGGTCGTGGAGCTGCGTGACCTCGCCGTCGAGATCGCCCACAACCTCACCAACGGCTTCCCCGGCAAGAAGCTCGCGGCCGCTCTCGACGCGGTGACCCAGGCGGACGGGCTCATCGCCGTCACGCCGGTGTTCTCGGCGTCGTACAGCGGACTGTTCAAGTCCTTCTTCGACGTACTGGAGAAGGACGCGCTCGCCGGAAAGCCGGTGCTCATCGCGGCGACGGGCGGCAGTGCCCGCCACTCCCTGGTACTGGAACACGCCCTCCGTCCCCTCTTCGCCTACCTGCGGGCGGTCATCGTCCCGACCGCGGTGTACGCGGCCTCGGAGGACTGGGGCGCGGAGGGGCTGCCGGAGCGGATCGAGCGGGCGGCGGGGGAGTTGGGTGCGCTGATGAGGGGCCTGTCGGCAGCCCGCCCGGCGAGCGAGCCGACGGTCGTACCCTTCGCCGACCAACTGGCGGCACTCAATATCAGCCCGTCCGGCGTTTGAGCCCGTGCACACGCCATCCCGATCCCCCACCCACCCGC
>NZ_JBLTJC010000149.1:0-23989 GCF_048158785.1 Streptomyces colwelliae
CGACTCCCTCGCCACCCAGCGCTACCTCCAACGCATCAAGAACGTGCACGTCCTGGACGAGGGGCGGGCGGAAACGGTCGCGGGCATACGCTTCGCGGGCATCGGCGACCCCCAGTTCACCCCCGACGTACGGGCCCAGGTCGGCCCCATGAACACCACCATGACCCTGCGCCCGTCCCTCACCGGCGGCACGAAGATCAACGTCTCCCCGCTCGGCGCCCTGTCCCTCGACAGCCACCACGCCCCGGTCCGCCTGGACGTCAACGTCGACCAGCTCGACCCGGAACGCTCCCAGGCCCTCGTCGACCACCCCGAGCGCCTCTCCGGCCTCCAGGACGAGGTCGCCCGGGACGTCGAACACGGCACCCTCGACCTCGCCGTACGGTCCTGCACGGCCGTGGTCCTGGGCGCCACGACCCTCGGTCTCGCGGTCTACCGCCGCCCCCGCCGGGCCCTCGCGGCCGGCGGCCTCGCCCTGACCCTCCTGGCGGCGTCCGGAGCGACGGCGTTCGCGACCTGGAACCCGAAGTCGATCCTGGAACCGAAGTTCTCCGGCCTGCTCTCCTCCGCCCCGTCCCTGGTCGGCAACGCACGCAACATCGTCACCGAATTCGACGTCTACCAGCAGGAGTTGGCCCGCCTGGTGACAAACGTGACGAAGCTCTACGACGTCACATCGACGCTCCCCGCCTACCAGCCGGACCCGACCACGATCCGCGTCCTGCACGTCTCGGACATCCACCTGAACCCCGCGAGCTGGAAGATCATCGCGTCGCTGGTGGAGCAGTACAAGGTGAACGTGATCGTCGACACCGGCGACACCATGGACCACGGCACGACGGCCGAGAACGGCTTCCTCGACCCCATCGCCGACCTGGGCGCGCCGTACGTCTGGGTCAGGGGCAACCACGACTCCCTCGCCACCCAGCGCTACCTCCAACGCATCAAGAACGTGCACGTCCTGGACGAGGGGCGGGCGGAAACGGTCGCGGGCATACGCTTCGCGGGCATCGGCGACCCCCAGTTCACCCCCGACCGCTCGACCGCGCCGGGCGCCGACAACGCGGAGGAACTCGCCGGCGACCAGCTCGCCTCCTCCCTCCGCGACCAGCGGGCCGCCGGCACCCCGGTCGACATCGCCCTGGTCCACGAACCGTCGGCGGCCCGCCAGACCGACGGCGAGGTCCCCCTGGTCCTGGCCGGCCACCTCCACCACGAGGGCACCGAGGTCATGAAGCACGGCACACGCCTGCGCATCGAGGGCTCGACGGGCGGCAGCGGCCTACGGGCGGTGGAGGGCAAGTACCCCGACCCCATCGAGGCGTCGATCCTCTACGTCGACCGCGACACCCACCGCCTCCAGGCCTGGGACGAGATCAAACTGGGCGGCCTGGGCCTGACGACGGCCGAGGTGAGCCGCCACCTCCCGAAGGAGAACCTGCCGGGCGCACCGCAGTCACCGAGTCCGTCACCGACCCCCTCCCCAAGTCCCTCCTCGCCCCGGCCGTCGGGCACCCTGTCGAGGACCCCGTAAACCGTTTTGGCGATACCTCCCGCCATCCCATATGCTTCTGACGTCCCCGACGCGCTGAGAAGCGCCCAGGCGGGCCGATAGCCCTCATCGTCTAGCGGCCTAGGACGCCGCCCTTTCAAGGCGGTAGCACGGGTTCGAATCCCGTTGGGGGCACAAGATCGTTTATGCGTTTTCGCAGGTCAGATGGGCTACTTACCCTACCGATGGAACTACCGCCGGTAGGGTTTTTAGTATGATTTGCGCGCTGCGAGCCGCAGGGCGCCATCGCCGTTGCATCTGGCTTGATATGTAATCACCCTGATCATGCGCGCCATGGCTCATAACCCAGTAGAAGGCCGCTAGCCAGCCCCAGTGCTTGCCGACCATCGCACCGAACGGCACGCCCAGCGCGTTCGCAACCGTGAGCCCGGCGAACATGACCACCACCGCAGGACTTCCTCTCCGACGCGACCAGACTGCGCGCAACCAGCGAGCCGATCCCAAAGAACGAACCATGGCAAAACGCCGTGATGATCCGACCGAGCAGCATCACCGGATAACTCGGCGGGAGAGCGGGCACCACGTTCTCGATGATGAACAACACCCCCAGGCCGACCAAGACTTCCTCACAGCGCCGCCGAGCCGTCGCCTAGCTCAGCGCGATTGCGACACTCAACGCGTACCCGGAGATCACCCAGCTCACTGCCGCCTCGGACACCGCGAAACTCGACGCCACCTGCGGCAACAGCCCGGCAATCAGGAAGTCGGTCAGGCCGATGCCGAAACCGCCGAGCGCCAGCGTGACGAGTCCAACCGGCATCCGCTGTTCTCTGATCGCATGCCCGGCGCGTCGCGAGTGTGCGGCCCTTCCCGCCACAGTGTGCGGATCGCACGGACCTTGGAACACACGGGCATGGCCCGATGCACTGCTACGCGGCATCGGGCCATCACCATGCCACCGCGCGGCCACAGAGTTCGTACCGGTATTCGGCCCCTTGCGCGGCCGGCACCAACCTCCTGGCCGCCACCCAGGCCAGCCAACGGCAGCCCGCCCCCCTGACCGACGCGCCCGTCCTGCTGCCGGTGGTCACTCTTTCTGGTGGCATTGGAGGACGACGCGGTTGCCCTCGCCGAAGACACACTTGAGCTTCACGCATTTGGCGGGTATTCAGCGGCAGTCCGCTCGAAGTAAGGCATTGGAGTCTCAGGAGAGCCGCCGCGAGGATAGAATGGCCAGCCACACATGGTGCGATGATCAGGCTGGGGGGCATGCCGGTGCGAGACTCTGGACAGCAGATGCTGAACGTGATGCGTGAGGTAGCGGCAGCGGCACATCTGGACCAAGCGCCTCTCGCTGAGAATATTGATAATTCCATCCTGCTAGATCTTCAAACCTTGGAATGCATCGCAGAGGAGCCGTTCGACGCCAGCGTCGTGCTTGAGAGGATGGTGCGCGGTGCACATCAGGATTGAAGCTGAATGCCGCCGAGGCCTCCGCATAATTGAGGAGATCCCCAATCTTCCTCTGTGTAAAATCGAGGGTTACAACGGCATCGGCAAGACTAATGCCATCAAGCTGCTTGGACTCTGTTCTGGAGAACAGCCTTTTGCCGGGCAAGATTCGTCGTGGCGAACCTTTAGGGAACAATTGGTTCGAGCGCGGATAACTGTTACCGGCCTCAACGAGGCAAGCGAGATCGAGTGGTTGGTCGAGCCCCACCGTTGGCCTGCCAAGGCAGAGCCCCTTGGGGAGCTACTAGGTGCTGTCCGAGTATCAGGCGTTTCAGCACGCTCCCGTGACATTCCCGCAATTTTCAAGGTCTATCACGTACTAGCCGCCAAGACGCCCGATAGAATACTTGCCGGTCGAATCCAGGATGCACGCGATCGCCTCAACAATTGGGACTCCGCCAGCGGCCAAATCCGCCAGTCCCAACTCGACGACCGCCTGGGCGATCTCAAGAAATTCATCGATGCCTGTGCACCTGAACAAGTGGCAGCCGAGTCTGCTGCTGCCAGCGAGGCAAGAACACGTGCAGATAATCTTGCATCGCAAGCTCAGAAACTAAAACGTCGAGTTGCGCTCCTCGATCAGGCCGTGGATACATCCGAGCGCTTGGCGCAGGTCCAGGGCCGCGGCTCTGAAATGCAGGAAAAGCTAGGCGAGTTGAACGAAAAGCTGGCTGGACTGGATCGCGAGAAAGAAGCACTGAATAAGCAGATCTCTGCCGCTAGTGCTCGAGAGCACCAAGATAAGCAGGCGGAGCGCGAATTCGACAACGCACAAAAGCATCTCGCGCGATGCGATAAGGTACTGCGCGAAACGACCTCTACACTCGAGAAATTGGCGGCGATCGCAGATGTAGCTCCGCGGCGTGATGCAGTGGATGCTCTGAGTAATACTGTTGGTGCAACATTGGCTGAGCTCACAGAATTGCAACCGCGGATTCACTCAGCACCGCTGGTCGTGGACGTGCTCAACGACCTCGCCTCACGTTTGCAGCAGGCCGAGCTGGACGATCTGGGCGCGGAGATTCTCTTCGAATCAGTTGACGAAAGGCTTGGATGGACCGTAACGGATTGGAAGGACAGGTGCCTGCAGCGCATGGCTGCGTTGCGCGAACGTGCCCCTTCGTCGGACGCCGAGGAACTTGCCCACAAAATCGAGCAAATCCGCAATCGGCTGGATGCCCTGTCCCAGATGTCGGACGCACTTGATCAAGTTGATCAAGCTCGGATTAAACATGCTGGGGCTCAGGAACGGCTGGGAGCAGCAGCAGGTGCTCTGCCGGAGCAGACTGCACGTACTGTAGAAGATTTGATCAAGATTCGTGATTCTCTGGATCAGCAAGGGCTGGAAGTGCAGTCCGAGCACATCCGCCTTACCCAGGTTTACGCGTTGCTGGGCGGTGGCCTCAGCGAGGAGAAGCTCGCGGCGGAACTTGACCGGCTCTGTAGCGAGGCAGATGTCGACGCAGCGCGCGTACGAGGTCGGCGGGATCGTGAACGTCTTGAACGCGATGACATCCAGCGCAAGGAGGCTCAAGCTGCCCACCAAGCTGAGCTCTTGCAGCAGCAGGCTGACAAAAGATCTACCTATATCGCCCGCGTAGTCCACGAGCTAGTGACGAAGGAGGACCTGTCCTGGCTACGTCGGGCGGTACCTGCCATTGAGTCATTGCCCGAGGCGTCTCTTGATTCTCAGGCAAGGATACTCGGCGAAATTTCCATTCGCCTGGATGAAAGCCGAGACTTGCTGGAACGCACGTTCGCGACTGTACGTGGAGTCGGATCGTCACTAGGCGCCCTCGCTACAGACCTTGACCTTGATCGCTCTTTGTCCGGTGACCACCAACGCAACCCCTATGATTTGGTAACGCGCCGATGGCTGGCAGCAGAAGTGCGACAGTGGTTCGCGGATGACCTTGTGCGCCAAGCGCTATTCGACGGCGGCGACGACATCAGACTCGACGCGAACAGCATGAATGTCTTCTGGACGGTGAGTGGCGAAACCCGCCAGCGCTCTCTGTCGGCATTCTCCAGTGGACAGCAAGCCTTTGCCTTCACCCAGGCGCAAGTTGCTCAACTTGACCGCGAGGAGTCGCCAGCTGCGAACAGATTGATTGCTCTTGACGAATTTGGAGCCTTTCTTGACAGTAGGCGCATGTCGGGGCTCGCACAGTATCTCACGGACCGGCAGCGCGATTCCGACAGAGATCAAGTCGTGGTGATTCTTCCGCATATTCCCCATCAGCCCACGAACGCCGACGGGGAAAATGCGGCTCACATTGACGACCTGGAACGGCGCGGCTATTTTGCGGAGGCCTTGCGACCGTGAGGCACGAGACCGCAACCAGTTCAAGTCGCGAAATCTTTGGCGTCCCTGCCGTACTCGCAGCCTCTGAGTGTACCGCCTTGATTCGCGATCTCACTCAACTCTGGTACTTGACCTACAATCAAGAGCTGAGCGATATAGATGGCGACATCGAGCTTTGTCGTCGTTTCTTCGATCCACTCGCCCGAGGACACAGTCTGCGTGAACGTCTTTCGCAGCTGCCGGCCACTCCCGTAGAGCTACTCCGTTCCAAACGAGGCGAACCTCTTGTCGTAAATACTGGCGAGAACACGCTAATCGTGGGGGTCGAAGCACGTATTCTAATTTCGCTACTCGATGATCTGGACCTCGAAGATAACTACGTGGTTCTGCCTCCCCGTGATGTCGCGATTGCAGAAGGCCGCGCCTTGGCGGTCTACCAGAAATGGAGTCGCGCGCGGCTGAACCAGGTAATTGCTCTTCGGAGCGGTCAAGGCCGTGAAGTCATGCAGGCGATCTCTGTCGGATTGGTCATAGCGCTACTCATCAACCGCTCGGATGTCCCCGAACGTGCCGTCGTACGTTGGAGTAGCGGGTCGGTGGAAGGGCAGCGTGTTGACACGGCGATCCATGCAGGGGCCGAACGCTTTGCTGGAGCCATTTCTAAGAGCCGCAGCAATAGGTCAATGGGCGAGCAGAGACTGAAAGGCGGATACGCGTTGAGCGAAGCGCGGCGCCGACTGGCTCATCGTGTCGTTGTAATTCCTAATCATTCCGACGACGGCGAACTCCTGTATATTCCTGCGAAATACAAGGAAGAGGTAATTTCGTTTCTTGGAAAGGATCTCGCCCGTCGCCCCGGACTCACAGAATCACTGCTCTCGACGGGGCTCGATCAGCTTGTCGAAGAATTCCGAGCTGTCGCCGGAAGGCTCGCGCATGAGTCGATGGTTTTTGAGCGCTCCGCTGACACGCGAGCCGTAATAAAGAGCCTGACTTCCGAATTCACGCTTGCACGACAAGAGAGTGATTAGGGAGCGTTAGGAGCAAGATTTTGTCCCTCCTGTGAAAATTGTGACCTGAAGGGACCTACTGACGCCGAAGCAAGATGAGACGCTCCGAGAGCTCTACATCATGGCGGGTCTGGTTACTGGCCCAGCGCTGACCACGCCGACGGAGCACAATATCTTTTTCCATAGAGAATCCGACTTGTTCACCGATCTGGCCAATGAGACCCGGCGTATCGATGTAAACGCCATATGGGGCACTGTCCCCTACGAGCCAGACGAAAGGCGCACCAGAGGTCATGGACTTCGCGAGGTTTTCCAAGATCTGGGCCATCGCAGCGAAGTAGTCTGGGATGACGCGGTCATACTCCTTTCCTCGGTTTCGCTTGTCGCGCTCTGCCTGCAGTTGTGCGGTCAGTTCCTGCACAGTGGCGCCTGCGTTCGCAAATCGAGCCAGCCTTGAGCTAGCTTCACGCGCAGCACCCACGCTGGTTTGCTGAGTTGTGGCTGTAATCATCCCCGAGCGTACTGTCGAGCACATGTCGGCCCAACTGGTCACGTCTCCCCAGAAGTAGAGTTCTAGTCGTGTTGCGTCGGCGTAGTCGAAGTTGTTTAGGTATGGAGGCGATGCCACGCAGCCCTGCGCTCCGATTGCACCTTTCCAGGTTTCTGGATCCCGAGAATCGCCGTGGGTAACGGAAGCGGAGATGTCCGATCGGATTATCACTCCCTGTTGAAGATCCTCGGCCATCCACATTGCCCGTTGGATGAAGCGTTCAAGCGGGTCGGTAAACCGCGGCTGCCTTTGAGACCCTGGACGTTGGTAGGGCCACCCCACTCGTACGGAAGCCACGTCTCTCAGAGTTCCCAGCAGCGCCCATTTCACGTATGGGCCCCAGTGGCCGGCGTGGCCGGCGCGGATGATGTCTCGCAGCGAGACAAGACGCGCAAGGACGGCAGGTTGAAAACAACGCTGTGTTAGGTCTGCTTCTTTCTTGAGCGCGTCCCCTGCCGACGGGGCCATCCGCTCAGCTGTCTTAGCCAGGGAGCTTGCCGTCTCTATCAACGACTCGGGGCTGCCTGGGGGCGTCTGCAGTTTCAGGTTTGCCAACTCCGCAATAAGCGGATGAGTCTCGATCCCATAGAAAGAGTGGCCTGCACTGCGCGCAGCCGTCCCCGTCACTCCTGATCCTGCAAAAGGATCAATGATGAGGCTGCCCGGATCTAGATCCAGGGTTTCCAGCAGAGTGGATACGTAGTCGGAAGCGAAGCCAGCCGGGTACCGGAACCACCGGTCGAAGGCTTCTTTGCGGCTCGTGCCGTGGCTACGTCCACGCCCGGAGGCAGGCTTTACTGGCATGAGGTCGTCGGCACGCCGTGAGTCATCGGGCAGAGAGGAGTCTTGGATCAGCACCCGCACATTGCACCACGGTGTTGGGGTCCGCCGCCACGGTGTTGAGCGATCAGCTGGGCACCTTGCCGAGGAAGGCATCCAGCGCAGGGTTCCGTGGACGCCACCCAGCCTCCCTGTAGTAGGCAAGAACGGAGTCGCCACAACGTCCCAGAACACGGATCATGGCTTTGATCCCCGATGTGTCAAGATCGTCTAGCCATTCCCGGGTGCGCATCCGTTGCTCGGAGTGCCTCCAGTGAGCGTCAGCAGCGAAGAATCCGCCGGCTATGTCCTGGGCTAGTCCTAGATGTCCGGACTCGATGAGTGCGCGCAGGATGCTATGGATGAAGCCGAGGGGGGTTCCCACATACTCTGCATCGCGATCTTCCCAGGGGCTTTCAACAAGGTGGCGAGCCATGCAGGATCCGAGCACTGCACCCTGCTGCGGGGCCCCACCGACCCATTTGCGCAGCGTAGCGGACGGAACACGTGCAAGGTGATCAAGGTAGAGCGAGGCGTCGTGGCTATACGCCTCAGCCAGGGATGCTAGGTCGCCCAGATTTTCGCCGACACCACGCAACAGTCCGTTCACCAGACGCCGCGCGCGTTGGGCGGGTGGTTCGTCACGCTCGGTCGAGATGGCGTTCAACTCTCGCCGCAACTCACTCATATTCGGCAGGCGCGCAACGACCTCTTCCTGGGTGCAGCCCAGCACGAACTGACGCCAGTGCAATACGTCGGCAGCATCGGGGAGCAGTGATCGGCCGGTCTGTGGCATCTTGCCTGTAAGAAACCAGGCAGCCACCCGTCCCAAACTATAGACATCGACTGCAGCCGTGGCTTTGCGAGGATCGTCGCTGAGCTCAGGAGCGTCAAATCCCGGTGTTCCCATACGCTGCCCAGTCCTTGTGAGCGGGGATTTTCCTGCTTCGGGTGGACGACGCACCATTCCCCAGTCGGCCACCACCCATCGCAGTCCGCTTGTATTCTGGCCGGGAAGCGCCAAGATATTTGCTGGAGAAATATCCCGGTGAATCAGATTCTGCTGATGAGCAACCTCGAGTGCGTCAGCCAGATTCAGCAGGATGGAGATCAAAGACTCCTCGGTCAGTCTGCTCCGCAGATTCTTCATAGTGCCATCTGCGATTGGCATCGTGTACCAAAGAAAACCTGGATCGTGATCGCGAATCGGCATTATGTTGGGGTGAGCGAGGACCGTCTGGGCCTCGATCTCCATCCTGATGCGCGCCTGCGCGTCCGGCCGTCCGCGGGCAACCTTCAGCGCGACCTCTGCCCCAGTGCCGCGGTGCACCGCACGGTAGACCTCAGCGTAGGCCCCATCACCTAGGGCGGTGTCTGCGATGTGGTATCGATCGTGCGGCGACACGCTTGTCTCAGGTTCCCCCACAGGCACAGCTTACGACTGCGCCCTCGAGATCGACATGGCCTCGATTCGCCAAGCTGGCCGAGAACTGCCCTCAGCAGAGGTGAGTTCGTCGACTCGGAGGGATGGACCTCCTGGCTGACATGACTGCCTTACTGCGGTCGCGACTCGGGACTTGAAGTCTGACGGTTGGTCAGGCCACCTGCACGATCTCGAATCAGGTACGTCAATCGGGCGCAATGGGCAAGCATGACAGGGCAGGATGCCACCATGAACCCGGTATGGCTCGCGATCACCACTGGAGTTGGCGGCACCCTTCTTGGGAGCTTGGCCTCGTACTTCGGTCCGCTCCAGCTCCAGCGACGAAAGGAGCGCGCCGACCAGAGGCAGGCTAGCGATGCCTTTGCGGCAGAGGCGGTCAGTAAACTTGCAGAGATTCGCGTTACGACAGCGATGTGGTTGGAGACGCTCCGGACCACGGTTCAGGATCTTGAAGTGGGTCAGTTCATAGATCTTGAAAAGTTCACGGAGAAGGCGGCAGCGCATAATCTCCTGACTCGTACGGCCACATCAGGGATCACCAACCAACAAGTCTACCTTCAGTCCAGGCAGCCGAGCCGTGGACCCTATCAGGAATTCATGTTGGAAATCCGTGATCTTGAAGCGAGCCTTCGCGTCGAAATTTCCGGGCAGCGCCGTCAGAGAACCCGCCCACTCGACCAGCAAAAGATCTCTGAACTTAAACATCAGCTAGAAAAGGCAGACGAGTTTCGAGTGGCAACAATCGATGCGATTATGAAGCTTCTAGAACAGAGGAATGATGCGGTTTTCGATCGTCTGTAGAGTGCGGGCCGCGCTTGGGATGGCGAAAGATTTGTGCGAGTCCTGCCCGTAGGCGGAGTCCACGGTGCCCCAGGCGAAGGGCAGCGGGAAGGCAAGGACGCGAAGGATCATGTCGCGGACAAGGTCGCCTTTGGCGGCGAAGGTGCGCTCGTCGGGGACGCCAGCCGCCGGGCGGCGTTCCCGGTCGCTTGTCCCAGAACTTGGGCAGGTATAGAGCTCACGATCGACCAGGGCGTAGGCGGTGGCGTAGGCAGCGAAGGCGCCGATCTGGCAATTCGCTATCCGCTCGGCCGTGCCGGAGTGCTGCCGCTGCGCCCCTGCAGAAGCCGGTGTCGTCGCGGATCAACTCGCCGTCTGCCTGGCCGAGTTGCTCGGCCATGTACGCCAGCAGGTCGTCGGCATCCCACCGGCTGTCAGAGAGAAGGTGCTGCAGGCCGTGTGGCGTGGCCGGCGTACTCGGCGAGCTGCCAGCTGTTCTTTCGGCCTACCGGGCCGAGCAGTCCGCGGACGGAGTCCCGTATCCGCCGTGCGTGGCCGTCGCCGACAGAGCGGCTGAGTGCCGCCCATCAGAGTCTGCCGTAGCGGCAGACGACGCGGAGGTACCGGCGCCGTGGGCGGGGTGGGATCCGATGGCGGGACGGGCTGTGCAAGCCGTGCCGTACGGAGTCTGGCCGAGTGGTGGCGGTCGCCACGGTGGTGCCGCAGCTGGCGCGGCGGTCCGGCGACTGGAGGGAGTGTCCGCCGGAGCCGGCCCGGCGACCGCTCGGTGAAGACGTGACGTCATGGCCGAACATGCAGCACGCGCCCTACCGAAAAGATAGGTACAGGTGTTCCATTCAGGAAAGGCTGTCACAGCCTCCGACGTCGGGTGGTTGGATGCCGATGTCCAGTGGCGCGACCGTAGGACCGCATACGGTCGCGGCGTTCGTAGGGGATGGAGGGCCGAGGGGTGAGTGACCGCAGCTCGATCGAGTGGACCGAGGCGACGTGGAATCCCACAACCGGCTGCGACCGGGTATCGGATGGGTGCGACAACTGTTACGCGTTGGCGCTGGCGAAGCGGTTGAAGGCGATGGGGTCAGCGAAGTACCAGAAAGATGGTGATCCCCGTACTTCCGGACCTGGCTTCGGTCTGACGGTACATCCGGACGCGCTGCGGGTGCCGCTGGGATGGCGGGCGCCGCGCACGGTGTTCGTGAACTCGATGTCGGACCTATTCCACGCCCGGGTTCCGCTGGACTACGTGCGGCAGGTCTTCGACGTGATCGGACAGACGCCGCAGCACACGTACCAGGTGCTCACGAAGCGGGCGCGGCGGCTGCGGCAGGTCGCCGACCGGCTGGAGTGGCCGGCGAACCTGTGGATGGGTGTGTCCGTGGAGAGCGCGAAGGAACTGCCACGCGTCGACGACCTGCGGCAGGTGCCGGCCGCGGTGCGGTTCCTGTCCTGCGAGCCGCTGCTCGGGCCCCTGGGCGGCCTGGACTTGACCGGTATTCACTGGGTGATCGCGGGTGGCGAGTCCGGTCCCCGATTCCGCCCGGTGACGGAGGAGTGGGTCACAACGATCCGGGACACCTGTGTGCAGGCCGATGTGGCCTTCTTCTTCAAACAATGGGGCGGCCGCACCCCTAAGGCGTCTGGTCGGCATCTTCAGGGCCGCACCTGGGACCAGATGCCTATGCCCGAACCTGTGCCTGCAGGCTGACCTTGCTTTTGGCCGTGAGTTTGCCCGGTGACTGGACGACGATCAGGCCATCCTGACGCATCTGCCGGGCCGCCTGAAGGGCGTGCTTGGGCAACCAGCGGGCGGTCTCGGTGAGCAGCCACTCGCCGACTGTCTCCACGCTGGCCTCTCCGAGGGTGAGGCGCTGCGTGACCAGTTCCAGCAGTTCGGTGTCGGTCAGCCCAGCTGCCTGGAACAGGTCGAGCTGACCTTCGAGTTCGGCGCCGCGGGTGCGGGGGTCGCGGAAGCTGTCACCGTCGCGGTCGTCGACCTTCCACATAGCATCCTTCATCGCTTTGAGGCCGGCGGGGCTGCCGGTGCCGAAGACGAGGTAGAGGGGCTGCCCGGTGCGAGGGACGAGTTTGAATTGCAATTGGTAGCCGAAGCCCGCCCGGCGCAAGGCGTCGCGGTAGGTGTGCAACCACACGCGCCATCGTTCGTCGGAGCGCAGTTCGTCGTCTGCGGCACTCCAGTGGTCGCGGCCGCCGAAGACCGTGTCGAGGATGTCGGCGTTGAGCTCCTCGCGCCGGCTGAACCAGTTAGGGCCGAAAGTGGTGATGACCTCGCTGGAGCGGTTGTGGGCGATGCGGTTCATCACGTGCAGCGGAACGTTGGCGCTGCCCCAGCTGTCGAAGATCCCGAGGATCGGGTTGCCCCAGGCGCCGAGGTTGTCGAGGATGGGGAGGCTGTCGCGTCCGGCTTCACCGCGCCGGACCTCCACCCGTACCGGCAGGTCCTTCAACGGCCCAAAGTGGGAGTGGATTTCTGCCAGGAGGTGTTCGTGGCGGGCGCGGTCCTTCTCAATGAAGACCAGGTGCACCCGCCGGGGGCTGAGGTGCATCCGGTCGACCGCATCGTGCCGCAGCAGGCGGTCGAGTATGAACACAGGGGAGCCGGGCTCGCCGTCCTGGTAGCGACCGGGGCCCGCGAAGGCGTCCAGGAGAGTGACCCGGGGCCGGGAGTAGCCGGTGCGCTGGGATTTCTGGAGCAGGATCGGCCACCATGCGTCCAGGTAGCGCTGGTACAGCCGGTGCTTGGCCGCAGTCGCCGGCTCCAGCTTCCACAGCACGCCCATGTGCCCTCCCCCGGTAGCCAGCTCTGGCCAACGCTGTGATTGTCCGATAACTCAGCGTGTGTGCGCCAGAGTGCCTCAGGCATGGATCCAGCCGTTATACCTCCGGCATCGCTCGCCTGGCCCCGCATAGGCCTTCGCCCCCACGGTCAGCCGCCGCCCCCCTGGGCGTCGATCGCATGGGTCAGCGGTGTTGTGTCGCCAAAGTCCTCATAGGGATCGACTCCATGCACCGGCACGGGGCCAGCAGCTCGGCATCCCCGTGCTCGACATCGTGCTGGGCAAGCGCCCAATGGCTATTTATCCGAGCGTTCAACCGCCCCGACACGCCCTTCAACAGCGGCTTTGGAGATCGGCCGTAACCATTCACAACGACCGCTCACGCCCCCGGTTCAGGATCCTCCGGACTCGCATTCTGGCAGCCGGTCTGGGTAACCGAACTCCGTGTCCGAACACCGTGGGCAAGGCACCTCACGATTGATGTGAGAGAACTCTGACGCGAGTGCCACATGGAGGCTGCCAACGGCCGTTCACAAAGGCCAGTCGTAGCCAAGGTCCGCCATGCGCGCTCTGAGCTCGGACTCCGCTGCTTCGTATTGGCGCCCGAGGTCTGCCATCGAAGTCGCATACCGCTCACCCCATGACCGATAAGTGTCGATCAGACGCTGCCGTTCCGTGACGAGGAGCTGTTCGACACGCGAGCAGAGATCATTCCCCAAGGTGTCGAGCACCCGGCTGCGCCCCAGGTCGAGGGGAAGGTCGGGCAGCCGGTGTTCCGGCCGGATCGGGCGGGCGGCGTCCCATCTATCGACCACGCCGGCAAAGCCTTTGTGGCTGAGGGTCCTGAGGTCATCTCGATGATCTGACCACCAAGCAGCAAAAGCACCAGTCACTTGGTGGTAGTCCAGGATCCCCAATGGCAGCAGTTCCTCACAGAACGTCCTCCGAAGGTGGGAGCGCGTCCCGGACGTGAACAGGTCGTTGGTTCCTGCCAGGTCCGTGAACAGGTCGTTCTGCCTCTGCCACCACATGCGGCTGCTCAGCATCAACTGCTGCTCCTGAGCAGCGGTGAGTTCTGGGATGCGGGCTGCAGTTGCCTCGTAACCCTCCGCGTAGAAGTCCCGGTAGCCGGGGCGTGCGGGAACGACGAGTTCGTCGAGATCGATACCGAAGGCTTTGAACCTCTCCACTTCTGGCTTGATTTCCCGCCAAGGGATGCCACCAGTCAGCGCCGCCTCAACGTCCAGCAAGGGTTCGGCAGGCGGATCGTCGACGACGTACCTTCGGATGTTGATGTTGAAGTCGTTCGCCTCGATCTCCTCCAGCGAAACGATGCGCGAGAAACCCGGAATCTCCTTCCAACCCAGGAACGCGTCCGCGATCTTCTCCACATGCTGGGGATCCAGGCGGTTCTGCGCCCGCTCCGCGGCCACCTCATGCTCGGCGTTGATGAACAGAACGCGGCCGCGCCGGTCTGCCGGTGGTCCCTGAGTACCTCTCACCACGAGGATGCAGGCGGGCAGGTTCGTGTTGGAGAAGACATTCGGTCCGATGCCGATCACTGCTTCAAGCCGATCGTCTTCGATGAACCCGCGTCGGATGTCTGCCTCGGACCCTCCCCTGAAGAGCACTCCGTGTGGGGTGACCACGGCTCCGACACCGTCGGGGCGCAGGCTGGCGAGCACATGCTGGACGAACATCAGGTCGGCCTTCTTGGCGCCTTCCGGTGTCCAGCCGTACCTCATGCGTTCCGGGTGCCTGACCTCGTCCTTGGCATAGTTCATGGAGAACGGTGGCGCTGTGAGGACGCGGTCGAAGCGCTTGAGTGAGCCGTCGTGGGCGTAGAGAGGTTCGGCCAGTGAGTCGGTGCCGGACACAGAAGCGTCTGCGATGCCATGCAACAACAAGTTCATGCGGCCCATGAACCAAGCAGAGCTGTTCTTCTCCTGCCCGTACAGGGCGAGTTCCCCCCCGGCCCCGTCGCGCTCGCTGGCGTACTGAATCGCTTGGAGAAGCATGCCGCCCGAGCCCAGGCACGGGTCGTAAACATTCTGCCCTGCCTGTGGTTCCACAAGCTCTGCCATGAGTCGGCATACGGCGCGGGGGGTGTAGAACTCCCCGCCTCGCTTGCCGGTCAAGGACATGGCGCGACCAAGGAAGCTGTCATAGGCATGGCCGAGCACATCGCCGAACTCCAGGTACTCGTCGCTGAGGTCCAGCTGGCCGAAGTGGTTGACCAATTTGACCAGTTCGGCTTGTCCTGGCTTCCTGTTGAAGTCGATCGGATCGAACAGGTTGTCCAGTTCCCGCTTGTTGCTCTGCTCCAGCGCAGACAGCGCCTTGTTGAGCGCATCTCCCAGCTCTGTACGAGGGTTCGCGACGATGTGCGACCAGCGGGCGCGGTCGGGCACTGTCAGCAACCCCGGCTGATCCGACACTCTCTTGAGCAACAGCAAGGGCGCGATGACCTCGTGATAGCCAGAGGCCGTCATGACGCCCCGCAGGTTGTCGGCTGCTTGCCAGAGGAACTTCTCCAGCCGCTCTACCGTCCAGTGCCGGATACGCGTCTCATTCACCGGCTCGGTCCCCCGTGGTCAGCTGGTCGAAAACAGACGGCCGAAGAGCGGCCAGCCGGTCGGCCATCGCACGCTGGATCCTGATCTGCTCGTCGATGTCGGCAAGAGCAGCAACGACAGCCCGCTGCCGACTCAAAGAGACGAGAGCCACCGGGAACCGACTCAGCATCTCGGAGTTCAGCGAAGGGACCGTGCCGGGGAGGGCCAGGCTCAGGAGCTCTCGCCGCACGGGAGGATGCGTGAGGTACGCGGCCAGGTAGTCGGGGAGGACCTCTCGAAGCGGTCGGATACGCAGGCACGAAGAGCTGTAGAACCAGTTCCTCTGCTCCGGGCGGATGAGTGCCAGCCGACCGAGCGTTCCTTGCCGCACAACGAGCAGATCGCCCTCACGCAGGGCGAACCGCGCCAGCCGAGCGGCCTGGCCCTCGGGGAGCCGACGTACCCGCCGGGTGTCCACGGTGAGGTGCTCCGTGATGTCCGGCGGCGAGATGACCGGTACGCCGTCGGGGCCATCGTGCAGGTTGTCCAACAGGGAGCCGGACGGGCCGGCTGTCACGCTGCAGAGGCTGCCCAACGGGATCCGCTCGACCTTGGCTTCACGCCAAGCCTCATCCGGAACCATGGATGTGTAGCCTCCCAGCACAGTTCGGCCCGTCCTTCCCTCAACAACGCAGATCAGACCAAGCACAGCCAATAACGCAGGGCCACACGCAGCAGTTCCTCAGCCGCCACAGCCAGCATGGCCATGACGATCACGGTTAGGGCCGCCGTACCGCGCCCCGACATGGCGGCCACGGAGACCCCCACGACGATGATCACGCCCAGCGTCACCATCGCCTTTCTGGTCTGCGAGGGCCAGGTCCAGGCATGATGGACATTGACAATTCTCATGTGGATTGTCTCCCTGCCCCCGCGAGGGGGTCGGTTAGGCCGCGCCGCCCTGCTTGGTTTGGAGCCCGACAGGGCGGTGCGGTCGTCAGATGGGACTGCACCTACCTGCAGCGCCGCGCAGGAAACGACACATCCCCCCACAGCGCCACACACGAACTCAGGCAACCCGAGCCTCGATAGCCTCATCGTAGCACTCGATGCGTGCGAAGACCTCTTCGCACGCATCACACCATCGCGTTGCGTGGAAAGACCGAGTATTGCTGCACCACATTGGCGAGGTAACAACATTGTTTTTCTCGAGGGAGCACGAAGGTCCGCGACATGGATCCGTCAGTCACCTCGATGTCAGACGGTGAAGCGGCAGCCGGACGAAGAACGGAACCTCTGGGTGCGTACTCAGCGATCCGTCATCGGGGACGCACCACCGGAGAGCTCGAAACGATCGAGTGGAGCGTGTACCAGGAGACCGGGTTGATCCAGTCGATTGGCGGTGACCCGGCAAAAGTGGAGGCCGCTATCCCACCCGCCCTCGGTCTGCGCCTGCATCGACCCACTGCGCCTTCGCGCTGACCGACGCCCGGCCCGCGCGGGCACCGCCGTCGACACCAGTCGCTGGAGTGGTGGCCGCTCCTGTCCACACGAGGCAACCGAGTCTTGGCCGCCAGATCCAGCATTGCGGCGTCGCCCAACTTCACCGGGCCGGTGAGTTCATGCCCGGCGAGCGGGACACAACGGTCTCGCAGCAGCTACCGGACCCTCAGGTGATGAGGCCGGAGATGTATAGCGGGGCGAGCGTGCGGATGCGGCGTTCGGGGATGTCGCCGGCGAGGGCCTGGACGGCGAGTTCGGTACCGGAGGTGGCGGCCGCTCCGAAGAGTTTACGCAAGAGCTCCAGCCCTTGGGCGGCGACGTCACCGACGCGCGTATCGGCACGCAGGTCGGTGAAGGCCGCGGCGACCTCGTCGACGGGAACGGCGGCCATGATGCGGTAGACGTCACCGGCGTCCTTGTTGGACAGCCTGTCGGGCCGCTTTTCTGCATCGCGGATACGTTCATCGAGCTTGAACGCCTTGGCGACGAGCAGCGCGGCAGGGCCAGCGACATAGGCCTCTACGTTGCGGGAGTCCCCTGCTGTGAGGCTGGCCAAGGTCATGAGGGAACGGTCGACGGCGGCGACTTCAAGGCCGGGCACCTTCTTGGTGGCCCAGGAGTCGTGGGGCGGCAGTTCGGTGCGCCGTTTCGTGTTCGGTTGCGGGGCCAGCTGGTGCGGGACCAGGAGGTCCACTTCGACGGGGACGGTCAGTGTGCCGACCTGCTCGGGGCGTTCCCACAGACCGGACTGCTGGTCTTTGAGGGTGAAGCCTGCTTTACGCATGGCCTGTTCGAGCAGCGGCCGGTCTCCGAGCCGTGCGGGGTCGATGCTGATGTCGCCGTCCGAGGTGTAAGCCGCACTGCGGATCACCGCATCCTGGGTGCGGAGATAGACAGCCTGGGCTCCCACCACTGTCAAAGCCTCACTGTGGTCTTCGAGAGCGATGAGGGCGTCCAACAGGACCCTGCGGGCAGCCTGATTGAGCTCATCTTCGTCTGCGCCTGCCGGTGCCTGTGACATCGTGCCCCCCTCGATCGTGGACGCGATCTTAGAGGAGCCCCGGCTCCTCGGTGCCCGAAAGACGCGAAAGATCAGCAATGCGCCAGGAGTGTTCTTCCGCGGCCATGAACTCGAGCACTTTCTCGCCCTCGGCCGGCATACGTCCCGGGCCGGAGAGGCAATCCAGCACCAGCTGGCTGGGGCCGACCTGCCGGTAGCGGTCATACCGCCTGGGCCGGTGCAACACGCTGGAGTCTGGGGCATGGAGCAGAAGAACATCGCCGCCTTCAGGCACGGGCATCAGCCCGAGCTCCCGTGCGATGGTGTGGCCCGCTGCGGGATCGGGGGACACATAGAGCATGAGCTGTCCGCCCACGGCTACCGGTGCAATAGGGCGAGCGGCATAGGAGCCCGTTACAAGGACGTCCTGCCCAGCAACAACGCCGTCTCGCTTGATCAGACGATCCAGGACCGCTTGGAGGCCGTTGGGAGCGAGCATGCCTTGCGGGTTAGTGAGACGCATCAGGTCCAGGTGGCTGGCCCGGGTGCGCAGCAGCTCCTGCCAGTCGACCGAGGTGATGACCTTGCCCTCGCGCCCGACCAACAGCTGATCCTCCAGGGCATCGAGCAGCCGTGACACGTAGGGGACGCTGAGGCCGGCGTGCTGGGCGAGTTCCGTGGTCCGGTAAGGAGGTGCGACGTCGGCCAGAAGCCGGATGAGGCGGCCAGCCCGGGCGCCGGTCAGCAAGGGCTTGGCGCTGGCCGTCCGGTGGCCTGCGGGAGCGCGGTCGGCCCCGCGGGTGTGGATCACGACCGCAGGCCTGCTCACACGCAGCGACACGTTGCCGGTCAAGTCGAGATAGTCGATTCCCTGCTCGCGCAGGGCCTCCTGGGTCTTGGGGCTGATCCACGGCGAGAAGACCATCAGGCGTGTGTAGTGGTTCACCCGCCGCACGAGCAGCGCCGTGGACGTGAGGAACCCGAAGACGTCTTTAGGTGTGATTTTTTCCCGGACATCCACGAGCAGCTGGGCGAAGTTACCCTCGTTGTTCGACTTGATCTGAAGGACCGCTTCCCAGCCGTGGTCACCGCCGGGAAGCTCTTCAGGTTGAACGGTGACCTCCCACTCCTCTCCCAGGAGGTTCTGCAGCGCGGCTCGGCCCTGGTCAAGGACGGCGGCAGCAGGCGAAGGGGTGAGGTTGGCCACGAGACGATGATGTCACGGCAAGGGCCTCGGTCCAAGAAAACTTGCCGATTTCGCCAACTTTCCTTGGACCGGAAAGTTGGCGAACTCTGCAAGTTTTATGATTCTTGCGCCTTGCCGAGGGCCGGAAAGTCGGCCGAATCAGCAACCTCAAGGGGTGGCAGTGCAGCTCCCCGTGACCGGTGCGGTCAAAGTCCTCGAGGATCGACTTGCCGTTGCATGTGCCCCGACCGCGGTCTCTCCCGGCTGGCCGACCAGCCAGGTGAGTACCTTCATCATCGCTTGGACCTGCTGCGTCTGAAGCGCCTCCCTGTCCCGTCGGTCCGCGAGGGCGGATTCGTACCGGACCACATGGCGCTCGCTCTCGGTAACCCGGTCTATTGCTTCGCCCACCGCGGCGTCAGAGGCGACAACGATCCGGCACACGGCCTCACTGGTTCTGCCGTCGTAGCGGATCGTCAGGCGCAGCGCGTCGAAGAGAGGGCGGGACAGGTCATCCGGCAGGCGAGACAGATGGACAGGACTCACCGGCAGACGGCTGAACAGCTCTGGCGTCCCCGGCCCGTGCGGTCTTTGGTTGTCTTCCAGCGCGGCCGCGAGCTGCTCCTGGAGAGACTCCTGCTGTGCCTGCAGTTGTGCGTGCCGCTCGCCGATCTCACGGACGAGACCTGGATCCGGTGGGTCGATCAGTTCCAGGTTGTGCAGCAGACGCCGGCTCCGGGCCGCGGTATCCGCGAGAGCCGAGCGCAGGGAGGCCAGCCGCTGCTGCCGCTCCCGTCCCTGCTCCGCTTCAACGACCGCCATGTGGGGCGCCAGTAAACGGCGCCGTGCCCCGGCGAACACCTGGGCGCACACGAAACGGGTGAGCCCACCGAGGAGCACGTCCTCGCGCACCCAGATACTGGGTGGGTGCCCCGCAGGCCGGTATTCCGCCTTGGGCGCGCACACGTAGTAGGTGGTCCGACCGCTGGGCTTGCCGCATATCCGACGGCCGCACAGGACACAGAACACGTACCCGCGCAGCCGGTAGACGCGCCTGGTGGAAGGATGCCGGTTCATCCCGGACGCGCCACGCGAGCGCTGACGGCGTTCAGCGACCTGTTGTGCCCGTACGAATGTCTCCAGATCGACCAGGGCCTCGTGCGCGGGTGCGGCGGACCACACCCACTCTTCGGCCGGATTGAGGCGGTTCCCGCCGGTGCCCTTGCGGGCCCGCCGGTTCCACACCATGTGCCCGGTGTACTTCGGATTCAGGAGGATCTCCCGCACGTTCGAGGCGGTCCAGCGCCCCGCAGCCCGCCCGGCGTCCACTGGAGTCGGCGGCGGGTTGGTCAGGAGATCGGCGTTCAGGCGGTCGGCGATCTCCTGGTAGCCGAGTTCCTCCGCCGCCCTCCAGGCAAAACACTTGGACACCACCAACCCCTCAACGGGATGGGCCTCCAGCAGCGTCTTCTTGATCCCCTTGACCCGCCGCGCCGGCACCGGGTGCGGCACTCTCCGGGCGCGGTAGCCGTAGCAGGGCTTGCCGACGTTGTACCCCTGCTCGGTATGGGTCTCGAAACCCGCCCAGGACTTCTCCAGCAGTTCCGTGACGTACCACTCCGCCACCCCCTGCTTCACCCGCCGGGTCAGCACCTCTGTCGCATTCCTGGCCCGACGGCCCCGGTCAACTACTCGGATCGGCTCATCCGCAGCCCACAGCACGACCCCCGCCTGCTCCAGCCGATACTCGATCTCCGTCGCGACATGAGTGCGGCGCGCGATCCGGTCGATCGACTCACAGATCACCGCGTCAAACCGCCGCCCGGGACCGACTGCCTCTTGCAGCAGATCCCCGATCCCGCCGTCACGCGGAACAGGGATCTCCATCAGCCGATGGGCACTCCCACGACCGCGGTCCGCGAGCGCCGTACGCCCGGACTCCACGTCGTAGAAGTGGGCAGCAATGACCGCACCTTCCGGCAGGACCTGCTCGCACGCCCGCAACTGCCTCGGCAGCGACAACGTCGGATCCTGCTGGTCGAACGTTGACGTCCGCCCCACCCACGCAACCCGAACCGGACCAAGACGAGCGACAGTTGCGGCGTCCCCATCGCCGTGCCCGGAGCGGTCTCCCTTGCTGTCGCCATGCTGTGAGGCCGCCCACGCCCGGATCACCTCGGGACCACCCGCCACGAACAGAACCCTTTCGCCTTGGTACCTCGCGCATGGGCTGTCCTCGACCGAAAGGATCTACGCACGACCCGCCCAAGACCAACCCGATCGGACGCGGCTGACCTACAGACCGCGGGCTGAACAAGCCACCATCTCGCCGAGTGCCTCGACGCCCTCGGCACTCCTACCTGGGCGACCCCTGTCCCACTGATCGTCGAACCGTTCCGAAATCACCTGGAACCGCACACCATGTCGGCACCGGGAATTCAGAAGAGAAGTCGTCGGGCGGCCCCCGCGGTTAGCCGGACACCGGCCCACGGCGTGGGGGATCAGGATCGTCCCCACCTGCTGGGGCGGGCATACGGTCGAGCAGGGCGCGAGTCTGCTGGCGGAGTTCGCTGCCCAAGGCGCGCAACTCCCGACGGTGACGTGCATGACGTGCGGCAGCGCCGACCGCCACAGCCGCGGACATGCCGCCGAGCAAGGCCACAACGCCGGCCACGTCCGCGTGGACACCACGCACGGCGGCCACGCGGGCCATCGTCACCAGGGGCAGCAGGGCGGCGCACGCCACACCCCCTACCGCCCACCACCGCTCACGGCGCAACGCCTCCCGCCAAGTCAGCGCGACCGCACGGTGGACGAGACGCTCGCCGACCCCTCCCAGCCCGACAACCCTGGCGCGCAACCGGGCCGCTTCAGTCGGCGAGAGGACCCCATCTCCATCCAGGACACGCCGGCCTTCGGCAAGCTCCAGTCGCCAACGAGCACGCGGCACAGGCCTGGGCAGAGTCCCGGTCGCCTCTCGAAAGTGATACTGCCCAAGTGCCGCCGCAACGGCCACGACAGTCAACAGGCCGAAGAATCCCTCAGCACCGTCCTCACCCATGTCGTTGACCCCGTAACCGGCAGCCAGCCCGACGACGAGGGTGACCAACGGCGTGGCGAAGCGGTCGAAATACCGGCCGTTGGGGAGCGCGTGCAACAGGCGTTCCATCCGGTCGATCCGCCGCCAGAGCAGCAACCGGGCCACCTCGTAGGTGAAAAACCACAGCACGAAGAACAGGTCGGCCAAGCCCAGCAGGTAGAACCAGTAAGGCATCCCCATCCCCTTATGCCCGCCTTGGCACACTGGCCATCAATCATGCCCACGCAGGCCGCCCCGCACAGGAAAAGCGCCACAACGCCACAGGTGAATCCGCAGGCCGCACGGCGGGCTACGGAATCGGCACCCGGACCCGGTCAGCACCGTCCCCACCAGACAGATCACTGCCGCTTGACCGCACCATGGCCACGAGCATCCGGGACCTCGCCGCTCCGATATGAAGCCGTTTACGCAAGGTCTCAGCAGAGATCGGTCGCTGAAACGTCTCCCAGTGCCGCGCATCCTCCTGCCGAGCACGCTCCAGGAGATCATCTCCGGGAGCCATCTGACTTTCACCCAGACCAGGGTCAATACGAGACGGCAAGATCGAATCGCCGCAACCCGAGCCCGGTGCGACCTCCTCCTGCGCCGCGCTGTGCACAAGCCTCTGCTCCTTGGCCGGCCTCGCATCGTGAGCGCCCGCAATGGCCTGCAACAAGCCGGGACCAACCTCCGCCCACCCGATCAGCAACAACGGCCCAACCCCATCAAAAGCCGCCTTACCCGTCTGACCGGCAAGCAGCGGATCCGTCACGTTCAGCGCCAGCGTCATCAGACTCGAGAAGACCAACAACCGACGAGCGGGCCGAAGCTGCTCCGGCCGGGCACCGTGCAACGCCAGATACCGCGTCCCCAGCAGCAACCCCATCACCGACAGATCCACCGCCGGCGCCACCAGGGGCGCCACCCACGACGGGACACCCAGGCGCAGCGCCAGGGTCCACACGTTCCCGAAGCCGAACAGGAATGTGAGTCCGACCACGGCCCCCATGATCCACGTGACCGCTCGAAGCGTGATCGTCCGCTCGTAGGAAGTACCCGTCCACCCCGTGACGGCTGCCGGACCCGTGTCCCGCTTCACCGTGTCCCGTCCCAGGCCGCAGGCCGAAAACGCCCCTCCACCACGAGGCGCCCGATACGGATTGGACACTGCCGGTCAGACCTGCAACCATCTGCGTGTGCCCCGATTGGGGGCACGTAACACCGTGTGCGACACTGGCTCGGCCAGTTCGCGCGCAACAGCTTGGTCCTGTGGAGCAGCTTGGAGTGCTCGCCACCCTGTCAAGGTGGAGGCCGCGGGTTCAAATCCCGTCAGGACCGCTGAGGTTCCGCAAGGAATCTCGTGGCTGGGTAGCTCAGTTGGTACGAGCGATCGCCTGAAAAGCGATAGGTCGCCGGTTCGATCCCGGCCCCAGCCACCGGATCGAAAGCCCTGTCCCACCCGGGACGGGGCTTTCGTCGTAACCGGACGACACAGGGCGGGGCGCGATGGGTCAGGACGAGGCCAGAGGTATCCGGGACACGGACCTGGAGAAGATACGGGCGCGGTACGGACTGCTCGCGGTGGCCGGCAGCAACATCGCGATCACGGCGGTGGCGATCTTCGGCGTATGGCAGCTGAACGGCGACCGCGCGGTGATCGTAGGCGTCCTGACCTCGGCGTTCACCGCGATGGCGGGCCTGACGACGGCGTACTTGGGCATCAAGGCCGTATCGAACACGGCGCAGTCGATGTCGCGGCCACCGACTCGTCTTCGTCGAAGACGCCATGAGCGCGCTCACCGCGGCCGAGCATCAGGCGTCGGTCAGACTCGACTTCCCGCGGCTTGGGTCGGTGGTGCGTCGCTCCTGAAGGAATCCGACGAACGGCGCGACACCGGTGCCGGGTCCGACCATCAC
>NZ_JBLTJC010000150.1:0-23787 GCF_048158785.1 Streptomyces colwelliae
GGCGTACGAACGCCGGGCCCGCCCCCAGGCTCTACTGGCCCGCGTCCGCGCGCTGTAGACGGAGCGTCAGGATCTGGAAGGGCCGCAGGGCGACGGCGACGGAATCACCGTCTACGGAGGCGTCCTCCAGGGGGCGCTCCAGCAGGTCGGTGATCTGGGCGCCCGCGAGCGGGAAGCCCGTGCGCAGTGTGCCCTCGGCGCGGCCGCCGCTCGACTCGTAGAGGCGGACCACGACGTCGCCCGTCTCGTCGTCGGCGAGCTTGACCGCCTCGACGGTGATGCCGTCGCCGCCGACGGAGACGACCGGCTCCGGGGCGCCGCCCGAATCGGCCACCCGCAGCGGGAGGTTGAGGGCGTAGCCCTCGGCGACCGCGTCCTCGATGCTCGCGCCGGGCAGCAGCGAGTAGACGAAGCGGTGCTTGCCCTGGTCGGCACCCGGGTCGGGGATGCGCGGGGCGCGCACCAGGCTCAGGCGGACCGTGGTCGTCGTGCCGCCGTCCTCGCGGACCGTGCGGGACACGTCGTGGCCGTACGTCGAGTCGTTGATGACGGCGACGCCGTAGCCGGGCTCGGCGAGGTGCACCCAGCGGTGGCCGGAGACCTCGAAACGGGCCGCCTCCCAGCTGGTGTTGGTGTGCGTGGGCCGCTGGATGTGGCCGAACTGGATCTCGGCGGAGGAGTGCGCCGCCCGGATGTCGACCGGGAAGCCGGCCTTGAGGAACTTCTCGGCCTCGTGCCAGTCGATGTCGGTCTCGAAGTCGATGCGGGGGCTGCCCGCGCGGACGGTGATCGTCTGCACGATCTTCGAGCCCTTGCCGAAGGACCGCTCCACGCGGATCGCGCCGAGCAGCGGGTCCTGCTCGACGACGGTGATGGAGTCGGCGTCGAGGAGGTCGGTGAAGCGGTTCTTGTAGTGCTTGTCGACGTCCCAGGCGTCCCAGTAGTTCGGGAGGTCGGTGTGCAGGCGCAGCAAGTTGCCCTGGTCGGCGAGGACTTCACGGCCGCCGTGGCGCAGGTCGCGCACGGAGGAGAGGGTGCCGTCGTCGGCGAGTTCGACGCGCACGATGCCGTTGTCGAGGACGCGGTCGGTGACGGTCACCGCCTGCGGGACGTACTCGGCGGCCAGCGGGGCGCTGCCGTTCGCCGGGACCGTCGCGTACATCGGTACGCCGGTCGCCGTGCGGATGACCTCGGCGCGGTCGTAGGGGCTGGTGTTGAAGACGCGGGTCCCGCCGCCGCCCAGCGCGGCCACGGCCGCCGCCGTCAGCTCCTCCAACTCCGTTGCCACGCGGGCGTATTCGGCCTCGGCCTCGCGGTGCACCCAGGCGATCGAGGAGCCCGGCAGGATGTCGTGGAACTGGTGCAGCAGCACCGTCTTCCACAGCTTGTCGAGCTTCTCGTACGGGTACACGTAGCCCGGTGCGTGCAGCGCGGCCGTGGTCGCCCACAACTCGGCCTCGCGGAGCTTGTGTTCGCTGCGCCGGTTGCCCTGCTTGGTGCGGGCCTGCGAGGTGTAGGTGGCGCGGTGGAGTTCGAGGTAGAGCTCGCCGACCCAGACCGGGGCGTCGGGGTACTCGGCGCGGGCCTTGGCGAAGAACTCGTCGGGGTGCTCGACGACGACCTTCGGCGAGCCCTCCAAGTCGGCGAGCCTGCGCGCCCGTTCCATGATCTCGCGGGTGGGGCCGCCACCGCCGTCGCCCCAGCCGAAGGGGGCCAGGGAGCGGGTGGCGTTGCCCTTCTCCTGGTAGTTGCGGACCGCGCGGGACATCTCCTCGCCGCTGAAGCGGGCGTTGTAGGTGTCGACCGGCGGGAAGTGGGTGAAGATGCGGGTGCCGTCGATGCCCTCCCACCAGAAGGTGTGGTGGGGGAACTTGTTGGTCTGGTTCCAGGAGATCTTCTGGGTGAGGAACCACTCGTTGCCGGCGAGCTTGGCGAGCTGCGGGTAGGCCGCGTTGTAGCCGAAGGAGTCGGGCAGCCAGACGCCCTTCGTCTCGACGCCGAAGTGCTCGATGAAGAACCGCTTGCCGTGGACGAGTTGGCGGGCGATGGCCTCGCCGCCGGGCAGGTTGCCGTCGGACTCGACCCACATGCCACCGACCGGCGCCCACTGGCCGCGCTTGACGGACTCCTGGATCCGGGCCCACACCTGCGGGTAGTTGTCGCGCACCCACTCGTACTGCTGGGCCTGCGAGCAGGCGAAGATGAAGTCCTCGTACTCGTCGGCGAGGGACGTCACGTTCGAGAAGGTGCGGGACGTCTTGCGCTTGGTCTCGCGGATCGGCCACAGCCACGCGGAGTCGATGTGCGCGTGTCCGACACCGGAGACGATGTGCGCGCTGGCGTTGGCGGGCTTGGACAGCACCGGCTTGAGCGCGGCCCGTACGTCGGCGGCGCTGCCGGCGACGTCGTCCAGGTCGAGGAGGTCCAGGGCGCGGTCGAGGGCGTGCATGATCTCGTGGCGGCGGGGGTCGTGCTCGCCCAGTTCCAGCATCAGTTCGCGCAGCACCTGGACGTCCAGGTCGAGGTGGAAGACCTCTTCGTCGAGGACGGCGAGGTCGGCGCGGCGGAATGTATACAGTGGACGGTCGCCCGCCGTCAGTACATCACCGAGCAGTGTGGGCTCGGAGAAGTCGTTGGCGAGGATGTCGGGGTTGGAGGCCGCCTCGACCAGGTAGTCGATCACCTCGCCGCCCGTCGCCGGGTTGGCGATCGCCACGTACTGGTTGAGCGGGTTGACCGCCTTCAGCGGCGTCCCGTCCGCGAGGTGGACCAGGGCCTCGGCCTGGTTGCCGGGCCAGTCGCCGACGAAGCCGAGGTCGATGACGGCCTCGACGCGCTTCCCGGCCCACTCCTTGGGCACCTGGCCGCGCATCCGGAACCATGTGGTGCCCCAGGGCGGACCCCACGGGGTGTCCATGGCGAACGGCGCGTACGGCGCCGCGGCGGCCTCCTCGAAGGGGACCGGCTCACCGGGGGCCTGCCAGGCCTCGACCGTGAAGGGCGCGGTGGCCGCGTAGATCGCGGGCTTGATGCGCTGGTTGTGGGCGCGCTCGACGCGCTCCTCGATCCGGCGGCGTTCGTCGTGCATGGGAAGTCTCCAGGGAACCAGGGAGCTGCTGAGAACTTGGGAGCTGTCGAGAACTCGGAGAGCTGCCGAGCACTCGGGGAAAGCGCTTACTGAACGGATGCCTACTTAAGGTACGCCAGGCCCGGGTGGACCTCGGTGTAGCCCTCGACCAGTCGGCGCGCGACGTTCACGGAGTCGACCAGCGGGTGCAGCGCGAAGGCCTTCACCGCCGTCGTACGGGAGCCGTTCTCGGCCGCCGCGAGGATCTCGCGTTCGACGCCCTTGACCGCGCAGACCAGGCCGGTGGCGTGGTCGGGCAGCGGGTCGACGGCGACGGGGTGGGCACCGTTGGCGTCGACCAGGCACGGCACCTCGATGACGGCGTCCGCGTCGAGGACGGACAGCGCGCCCTGGTTGCGGACGTTGAGGATCAGGGTGGTGCGTTCGTCGCGGGCGATGGCCCGCATCAGGGCGAGGGCGACCTTCTCGTACCCGCCGGAGAGGTCGTCGGCGTCGCGTTCGCCGGCGCCGGCCGTCTCCCGGTTCTCCGCCATGTAGGTCGCCTCGCGCTCGGCGCGGGTGCGGTCCCAGGCGGTCAGCGCGGCCGTGTCGGGGCGCTTCATCTCGTCGTAGAACTGGGCCTGTTGGTCGCGGAGGAACGCGCCGCGGGTCTTCTCGACCTCGCTGTAGGCGCGGACGGTCTCGCGGTTGAAGTAGTAGTAGTGCAGGTACTCGTTCGGGATGGCACCCAGCGACTGGAGCCAGTCGGTGCCGAAGAGCTTGCCCTCCTCGAAGGAGCCGAGCAGGTCCGGGTCGGCGAGCAGGCGCGGGAGTTCGTCGCGGCCGGCGACGCGCAGGCCGCGCACCCAGCCGAGGTGGTTGAGGCCGACGTAGTCGATGAAGGCCTCGCGCGGGTTGGCCCCGAGCACCGTGGCGATACGGCGGCCGAGGCCGACCGGGGAGTCGCAGATGCCGATGACGCGGTCGCCGAGGTGGCGTGACATGGCCTCGGTGACCAGGCCCGCCGGGTTGGTGAAGTTGATGACCCAGGCGTCGGGGGCGAGGCGGGCCACGCGTTGCGCGATGTCGACGGCGACCGGGACGGTTCGTAGACCATAGGCAATACCGCCCGCGCCGACCGTCTCCTGGCCGAGGACGCCCTGCGCCAGGGCCACGCGCTCGTCGTTCGCCCGTCCCTCCAGGCCGCCGACGCGGATCGCGGAGAAGATGAAGTCGGCGCCGCGCAGGGCCTCGTCGAGGTCCGTGGTGGCGGTGACGGTGGGGGCGTCGGGCACGGTGGCGGCCTGTTCGGCCAGTACACGGGCGACCGCATACAGTCGACTGTCGTCGAGATCGTGCAGCACGACCTCGGTGACCCGGCCCTCGCCGCGGTCCGTGAGGAGTGCCCCGTACACGAGCGGCACCCGGAACCCGCCGCCGCCCAGAATCGTCAGCTTCACGCTTTCACCTTTCCTGCCACGACGACCTCGACGCCCGCTTCCTCCAGGGAGGAACGGGTCGCCGGGTCGACCGGGGCGTTCGTCACCACCGCGTCCAGGTCCTCGGGACCGCACACCTTCGCCATCCCCGTACCCGGGAACTTCTGCGCGTCGGCGAGCAGCACGACCTTGTCGGCGGCCTTGATCATGGCTCGTTTGACCGGCACCTCGACGACCGTCGTGTCCATCACCTGGCCGCCGGGCCGCACCCCGCTGGTGCCGAGGAAGAGCCAGTCGGCGTGCAGCTGGCGCAGGTTGTCCTCGGTGAGGAAGCCCACCAGGGAGCGGTACTCGCGCCGGACCATGCCGCCGAGCAGCACCAGTTCGATGCCCTCGTCGTCGGCCAGCTCCTCGTAGACCACGAGGTTGCTGGTGATCACGGTGAGCCGGCGGCCGTGCAACTGGCGGGCCAGCCGGTAGGCGGTGGTACCGATGTCGAGGAGGACCGACTGGCCGTCCGCCACCATCGCGGCGGCGCGCGCGGCTATCGCGTCCTTCTCGGCCACCCGCACCTCGGCGACCTCGGCGAAGGGCTGGTCGCCCTCGTCGGCCACGGCACCGCCGTGGACACGCGTGAGCAGTCCGTCCTCCTCCAGTTTGAGCAGATCACGCCTGATGGTGGCGGGGCTCACACCCAGCTGCTCGGAGAGATCGGTCACGGCCGCGGGGCCCCCTGAGCGCAGGGCCCGCAGGATGAGTTGATGTCGTCGTTCTGCCAGCACGTCGCGAACACTACTCGTCATCTTCAATCATTTCTATGCTCAGTTCTGCTTGGGTATTGACCAATCTCGTCGAGCAGCGCACGATTCCGGTCACCGAAATGAAGAGTTTTGACGAACTCTCCAACGACGTGCCGACGAGAGGATGCGCGCGTGGACGACCCCCGGCCCGATGTGCTGCTGACCGGGCTGCTCTTCTACGACCTCGTCCTCACGGGGCTGGGGCAGCCGCCGACGCCGGGCGAGGAGATCTGGACGGCCGGCATGGGCTGCGGCCCCGGAGGCATCGCGAACCTCGCGGTCGCCGCGTCCCGCTTCGGCCTGAGGACCTCCCTGGCCACGGTCTTCGGCGACGACTTCTACGGCGCGTACTGCCATGAGGTCCTCGCCGGCCAGGAGGGCGTCGACCTCTCCCTGTCCCGCACCGCGAACGGCTGGCACACCCCCGTCACCGTCTCGCTCGCCCACGGAAACGACCGGGCGCTGGTCACCCACGGCCAGGAACCGCCGTACTCGCAGGACGTGCTGATGGACGACCCGCCCGAGGCGCGGACGGCGCTGGTGCACCTGGAGGCCGAGCCGCGCGGCTGGCTCGCCAAGGCGTCCGCGAACGGCACGCAGATCTACGCCGACGTCGGCTGGGACCCCACCGAACAGTGGTCCCGCGACCTGCTCGACCAGCTCGCCCTGTGCCACGCCTTCCTCCCCAACGAGACCGAGGCGATGGCCTACACCCGCACCGACAGCGCGGTCGCGGCGCTCGGCATCCTCACCGAACTGGTGCCGGTCGCGGTGATCACGCGGGGCGGCGACGGGGCGATCGCCGTCGACCAGACGACGGGCGAGTACGCGGAGGTCCCGGCCCTGGCCGTCGATGTCCTGGACGCGACGGGCGCCGGTGACGTGTTCGGCGCGAGTTTCGTCGCGGCCTCACTCGGCGGCTGGCCGCTGCAAGAGCGGCTGCGGTTCGCGGTGCTCGCGGCCGGGCTGTCCGTCCAGCACCACGGCGGCGCGCTGGCGGCACCCGGCTGGTACGGCGTCGACCGTTGGCTGCATACAGTCCGCGATCCCGAACTGCGGACTGCATACGGCTTCCTGGTCGACAGGATCCCGGCGGACCCCGGCCCGCCCGTCATGTACGCACCCGTCACTCCCCCCGCACGGCAGTAGCCCCCTCCCACCTCTCAAGTCCCTTACAAGTCCCCCCACTTGAGTCCCTCGTATGCACGACCCGAACAGATCGAACAGATCCGAAAGGCGGTGGGAGCTGTGCGGCTCTCACGAAGAGGCCTGCTCCGTGCGGGCCTGGCCGGTACGGCCGCCACGGCGCTCGGCGGCCTGACGTCCGGCTGCGCCGTACCGACCGGTTCCACCGGCCGGAACATGGTCCTGTGGTACTGGGACGGCGGCCTCGGCGACACGGTCGTCAAGAACGCCAAGGCGCGTTACGACAGTACGGTCGACCTCCAGGCGATCAAGATCGGCGGCTACTACCGGTCCAAGCTGATCACCACGATGGCCGGCAAGGCCCACATCCCCGACATCGCCGGCCTCAAGGGCGAGGACATGGCGTCCTATCTGCCCAACGCCGACCAGTTCGTGGACCTCAGGACACTCGGCGCGGACAAGTACAAGAGCCAGTACCTGACGTGGAAGTGGGAGCAGGGCATCGCCGACGACGGCACGATGGTCGGCTTCCCCATCGACTGCGGTCCGGTGGCGCACTTCTACCAGTACGCCGTGTTCCGCAAGGCCGGACTGCCGTACGAACCGGCCGATGTGTCAACGGAGTTGAACACCTGGGAGAAGTTCTTCGCGGCGGGTGAGCAGCTCAGGAAGCGGATCCCGGGGACGTCTCTGATCACCGACGTCAACAGCGTCTTCGAGAACGTGGTGAACCAGGGCTCCAAGCGGTACGTCGACAAGGACCGCCACTTCATCGGCGGCCAGGAACATGTGCGCCGGGCCTGGGCGTTGGCGGTGGAGGCCAAGCAGCGGAAGATCGTCTCGGATCTGGTCAGTGGCACGCCGGACCAGCTCTCGGCCGTGCAGGACGGCAAGTTGCCCAGTCAGCTCAACGCCTCCTGGGCGACCAGCGACATCAAGACCGGCGTACCGAAGACCAAGGGGCGATGGCGAGTTGCCCAGATGCCGGTGCGGCCGGCCAACAATGGCGGTTCGTTCCTGTCGATCACCAAGGCGTGCCGCGAGCCCGAGCAGGCCTTCGCGATCATCAGCTGGATCCTGAACGCGGCCAACCAGGCTCAGGGTTTCGTCGACGCGGGCCTGTTCCCCTCGACCCCGGCCTCGTACGACCTGAAGTCAGTGCGTGTGGCGGACCCGTTCTTCGGCGGGCAGGACACGATGGACATCTTCGGACCGGCCGCGCAGAAGATCACGGTCGCCTACAACAGCCCGTTCGACATCGCGCTCGGGCAGCCCCTCAAGGACGAGATCAAGAACGTCGGTGTCCTCGGCAAGGACCCCAAGAAGGCCTGGAGTGACGCCATGAGCAAGTGCCGGCGCATCGCGGACCACCTGGGGGTGAGCTACTGATGGCCACCGCACTGGACAAGCCCCCTGCCGCCGTGGACAGTTCGTCCGCCTCCTCGCGGCCCAGGAGCGGGTTCCGCAAGTACTGGCATCTGTATGCCGCGATCTCCCCGTTCTATCTGCTGTTCCTCTGCTTCGGGCTGATCCCCGTCGGCTTCTCGTTCTACCTCTCCCTGCACCGCTGGGACGGCCTCGGCTCCATGGAGTGGGCAGGTCTGTCGCAGTACAAGTACCTGCTGAGCGACACCGACTTCTGGAACTCGATCGGCAACACCCTCATCATCTGGGCGCTGGCGACGTTCCCCATGATCTTCCTCGCGATGATCACGGCCGTGATGCTCAACTCGGCGGTCCGCTTCAAGAACGTGTACCGCTTCGCCTACTTCCTCCCGAACGTCACCTCGGTGGTGGCGATCGCGATCGTCTTCGGCTCGGTGTTCTCCACCAACTTCGGCCTGGTGAACGCCCTGTTGCAGGCGGTGGGCATCGACCAGATCGCCTGGCTGAACACCCCGTGGGGCATCAAGATCGCGATCGCGACCCTGATGACCTGGCAGTGGACCGGCTACAACGCGATCATCTTCCTCGCCGGTCTCCAGACCATCCCGAGCGAGGTGTACGAGGCGGCCCGGATGGACGGCGCAGGACCGGTCCAGACGTTCTTCCGGATCACGTTGCCGATGATGCGTCCGGTGCTGCTGTTCGTCCTCGTCATCTCGACGGTCACCGGTCTCCAGAGCTTCTCCGAACCACAGGTGCTGCTCCAGAACACCTCCAACGACTCGACGTTCGCGGGCGGTCCGGGCCACTCCGGCCAGACGATGGTCCTGTACTTCTTCCAACAGACCTTCGACAACAACGACTTCGGTTACGGCGCCGCCGTGGCCTGGGGCATCTTCCTCGTCGTCATCATCTTCTCCATCGTCAACTGGCGCCTGGTGCAGCGCCGGGGCGAAGACTAGGGAGCCGGTCACCATGGCATTCTTCCAAGGCACACGGCGACCGAAGGCCATCCGGGGCACCCGGAGCCGCGGCGTCGCCCTCCATGTCTCCCTGATCCTGGGTGTGTTGCTCTCGGCCTTCCCGTTCTACTGGGCCGTGATCATGTCGACGCACACCTCGTCGGAGATCTTCTCCTACCCGCCGAAGCTGCTGCCGGGCACGCACTTCCTGGAGAACGTGCGCAGCCTCTTCGACAACATCGACTTCTTCGGCTCGATGTTCAACTCGGTGCTCGTGGCGGGGTCGGTGACCTTCCTGGTCCTGTTCTTCGACTCGCTGGCCGCGTTCGTCTTCGCCAAGTTCCACTTCCCCGGCAAGAACGTGATGTTCGCGCTGCTCATGGGCATCTTCATGGTGCCGGCGCAGCTCGCGGCCATCCCGCAGTTCGTCATCATGGCGAAGCTCGGCTGGATCGGCTCGATGACCGCGCTGATCGTGCCGGCGGCGGCCAACGCGTTCGGCATCTTCTGGATGCGCCAGTACATGAAGAGCGCGATCCACGACGAACTCCTCGACGCCTCCCGCATCGACGGCGCGAGCTTCCTGCGCCAGTACTGGCACGTGGCGCTCCCGGTGGTCCGGCCGGGCCTCGCCTTCCTCGGCATCTTCACCTTCATGGGCCAGTGGAACGACTACGCCTGGCCCCTGATCGCCCTCACCAACCCGAACAACGTCACCCTCCAGGTGGCGCTGTCCCAGCTCAACGGCACCCACGGCACCACCGACTACGGAATGGTCATGACCGGCGCGCTCCTCGCCCTCGTCCCCCTGCTGATCGTGTTCGCGGTCGGCGCCAAGCAGATCATCGGCGACCTCGGCAAGGGAGCCATCCGCTGATGACCGACCCGCTGCTCGCGCTCCGCCCCTGGGAGTCACCCGAGGTGACCTCCTGGGGGCGGTTGCCCATGTCCGCCGTCGACCGTCGCGCGGGTGCCCTCTCCCTCGACGGCGACTGGCGCTTCCAACTGCTGCCGGCGCCGGACGCGCCCCTCGCGGAGGCCTGGTCGTCCGCATACGTTCCGGGCGTATGGACCATGCAGGACACGGACGACCTTCCGCAGTACACGAACGTCCGTATGCCGTATGCAGAATTCCCTCCGCTGTCGCCGGTCGACAATCCGACGGGTGTCTACGAGCGTGAGGTGGACGTCCCGGCCGACTGGACCGGGCGGCGGATCGTGCTCCAGGTCGGGGCCGCCGAGAGCGTGCTGCTCGTGCACGTGGACGGGCGGCCCGTCGGCGTCTCCAAGGACTCCCACCTCGCCGCAGAGTTCGACCTCTCGGGCGTCGTACGTCCCGGCGGGCGGGCCACCGTACGGCTGACCGTGGTCAAGTGGTCGGACTCCTCGCACATCGAGGACCAGGACCAGTGGTGGCACGGGGGCGTCACGCGGTCGGTGCTGCTGTACGCGACCGATCCGCTGTATCTCGCCGACGTCACCGTGCGGGCGTCCTACGACGGCGAGCTGCGGGTCGACTGCCAGGTGCGGGACGCGGGTGGCGCGCTACCCGCCGGGTGGTGGGTCAGCGGCGATCTCGACGGTCAACTCATCGCCCAGGACGAGGAGTTCGACCGGTTCAACGCCGAGGACGACCGTGTCTCCGACTTCCTCGGCGAGGCCCGCATGCGCGCCACCGTGCCCGAGGTCCGCCCCTGGAACGCCGAGACGCCCGAGCTGTACGGCCTCACCGTCCGGCTGCACCGCGCCGACGGCACGGTCGCCGACTCGTCGTACCGGCGCATCGGCTTCCGTGACGTGGAGATCGTCGGGCGGGACCTCCTCGTCAACGGCGAGCGCGTGTACATCCGGGGCGTCAACCGGCACGACTTCCATCCGCTGACCGGCCGCACGGTGACGTACGACGACATGCGCGCGGACCTGGTGCTGCTGAAGCGGTTCGGTTTCAACGCGGTCCGCACCGCGCACTACCCGAACGACCCGGCGCTCTACGACCTCGCCGACGAGCTGGGCTTCTACGTCGTCGACGAGGCGGACATCGAGTCCCACGACCACGCGCACGAGATCGCGGACGACCCGCGCTATCTGAACGCGTTCGTGGACCGGGTGTCGCGGATGGTGCTGCGCGACAAGAACCACCCCTCGGTCATCATCTGGTCGCTGGGCAACGAGTCCGACTATGGCGCGAACCACGACGCGGCGGCCGGCTGGGTCCGGCGCCACGACCCGACCAGACCGGTCCAATACGAGGGCGCGGCCAAGCGCGGCTGGGCCGACCCGGACCTCGCCTCCGACATCGCGTGCCCGATGTACGCGCCGCTGGAGGACTGTGTCGCTCATGCCCTGTCCGGTGAGCAGACGAAGCCGTTGATCCAGTGCGAGTACTCCCACGCGATGGGCAACAGCAACGGGACCCTCGCGGACCACTGGGCTGCCATCGAGTCAACCCCGGGTCTTCAGGGCGGCTTCATCTGGGAGTTCTGGGACCACGGAATCCTGCAACGTGTGAGCGACGGAAGACCCACCGGCCGCGCGGGCGCCGGACTGTATGACAACGGTGTCGCCGCGCCCGGTCACCGCTGGGCGTACGGCGGTGACTTCGGCGAGACGATCCACGACGGCGCGTTCATCGCGGACGGTGTGGTGTTTCCCGACCGCACGCCCAAGCCGGTCATGTTCGAGCACCGGGAGATCGCGGCGCCGCTGCGCATCGAGTGCTTCCGGCACGAGGGCATCGTCCTCGGCAACCACCAGCACTTCCGCGGCCTCGAATGGCTCGCCGCCACCTGGGAGTTGGCCCTCGCGGACGGCCGTACGCTGACCTCTCCGGCCGAACTGCCCGCCCTGTGCCCGGGTGAGACGGCGGCCGTGCCGCTGCCGTTCGAGCTGCCGGAGGACGGCGGCGAGGCCTGGCTGACGCTGCGCGTGACGACGGCCGAGGACCAGGCGTGGGCCCCGCGCGGCACGGACGTGTGCGCACCCCAGGTACGGCTGCGGGCGGCAACTCCCGTGGTACCGGCGGTGGTTGGCGGCGGCCGGGTCGACGTCGACGGCGAGGGCCTGCTGCGCCACCCGCTGCTGACGGTCGCCCCGACGCTGTCGCTGTGGCGGGCGCCCACCGACAACGACGAGCTGGGCGGCATGGCGGCACGCTGGCGGGCCTGGGGGCTCGACTCCCTGGTCCGGAAGATCGTCTCGGTGCGGTGTGACGGCGATCGGGTGACGACGGTCGCCGAGTACGCCGGGGCCGAGGGTGTGGTCCGGCACTGCCAGGTGTTCACGCCGGTCGAGGGCGGGGTCAGGGTCGAGGAGTCGGCCGAACTGCCCGATGAGTTCGTCGACGTGGCCCGGGTGGGCACGGTGTTCGAGACGGTGCCGGGGCTTGATCTGCTGGAGTGGTTCGGCCGGGGTCCGTGGGAGTCGTACCCCGACCGCAGCACGGGCGCGCCCGTGGGCCACCACTCGGTCCCCGTCGACGAGTTGTTCACTCCGTATCTGCGGCCGCAGGAGAGCGGTGGCCGGCACGGGGTTCGGCGGTTCACGCTGTCGGCACCGGACGCCACCGGTCTGGCGGTCGACCTCGACGAGCCCCGCCAGGTCTCGGTGACCCGCCATCGCGCCGAGGACCTGACCGCCGTACGGCATCACGACGAACTGGTGCCGCGCGCGTCGTGCGTGGTGCAACTCGACGCGGTGCACCGGGGGTTGGGCACGGCCTCGTGCGGCCCCGACACGTCGGCGAAGTATCTCGTAGCACCGGGTGTCCATCGCTGGAGCTGGACCCTGCGCGTTCTCTGAAATCGGCGGCTTCCGAGTCCGCCGCTTCCGACTCCCCAGCCTTGAACTCCCCCGCTTTCGCGGGCACTTATCCACGGAGCACACGTGTGTACTTCGCATGAGCACGAGCACGACCACGAGCAGGTCGAGACAGCCCAGGCCGGTGCCGGACGGCGCAGTTTCCTGCGGGCGACGGCGATGCTCGGCGCCGCCGCCACGGCCGGCGTCACACTGCCGACCGCCGCCGAGGCGGCCCCCACCTCAGCGTCCACGAAGGCGAGTTGGCGCCCCGACACCGACAGCCGACGCTTCACCCTCGCGGTGATGCCGGACACCCAGTACCTCTTCGACGGGCCGAGCATCGACAAGGCGCCGATCGAGGCCTCGCTGCGCTATCTCCTGGAGCACGGCAAGGACGAGAACATCGTGTTCCTGTCCCACCTGGGCGACCTGACCCAGAACGGCGCCAAGCCCGAATTCGCCGCGATCGGCGAGGCGTTCAGGCTGCTGGACCGGCGGGGCGTCGGCTACAGCGTGCTGGCCGGCAACCACGACGTGAGCTCCTCGACCGACGACCAGCGCGGCTCGACGCCGTACCTGGACACGTTCGGGCCGCAGCGGTTCAAGGGTGCGCGCACGTTCGGCGGCGCCTCCGCCGACGGCTACAACACGTACCACCTCTTCCATGCGGCGGGCCGCGAGTGGATGGTGCTGGCGCTGGACTGGCGGCTGTCGGCGAAGGGGTACGCGTGGGCGAAGAGCGTCCTGGACCGGCACCCGCACACGCCGGTGGTCCTGACGACGCACGAACTGGTCGTCGAGGACGACCAACTGTCGTCCTACGGGCAGCAGTTGTGGGACCAGTTGATCGAGGATCACGACCAGATCTTCCTCACCCTCAACGGGCACTACTGGCCCGCCGGCCGGGCGACGCGCAAGAACGCGGCGGGCAATGACGTCCACTTGCACCTGACGAACTATCAGAACCGTTACTTCGGCGGCGCGGCGATGATTCGCCTCTACCGCTTCGACCTGGACCGCGGGGTCATCGACGTCGAGACGGTCTCGCCGTGGATCCTGGGCCGGGCCGCGAAGGGCCTCAACGAGCTGGAGCGGCAGGAGATCGAACTCAGCGGCGACGCCGACCGGTTCACCGTCGACATCGACTTCGCGGACCGCTTCTCCAGCTTCGCCCCGGTCCCCGCCCGACCGTCGCGTCCCGCCTCGAAGCTCCTCGTCCCCGGCACGGTGGCCTACTGGCGCTTCGACGGACACTCCGACGCCACGGCCGTGAGCGGCACGGTCCGCGACCAGTCCGGGCGCGGTAACGACGTCACCCTCGTCGCGGTCGGCGGGGGCACCCTGAACTGGTCCTCGGACCACCACCCCGACCAACCCGGCCACGGCAGCCTGGAGTTCACGGGCTACAAGTCACCGCTCAAGGGCGCGTACCTGCGCACGGTCGACGGCGCGCCTCTCAACTCGGCCACATTCAAGCGGGGTTACACCGTCGAGGCGTTCTACCGGCTGCCCGCCGACTGGGACCCCGACCACAACGCCTGGTCGGGACTGGTCAGTCGGACCGGCACGGGCGGCGCCGCGGGCAAGACCGCGGACGACCCGGACGAGCCCCTCGCCACCCTCTCGCTCTCCAACGACCGTGAACCGCAGTGGGCGGTACGCCCGTTGAACCAGGAGGGCATCGCCAGCAACTGGGGTCAGGAGACCCCGCTGGAGACCTGGTGGCACCTCGCCGTCGTCAACGACGGCAAGCACACCACGCTGTACGTCGAGGGCTGCCCGGTCGTGCGCAATCCGACGGCGACGGCGGTGGGCCTCACCTCGGTCGGACTGCCCTGGCTGCTCGGCGGTTACGAGTACGCCGGGAAGATCGACCAGATCCTGCACGGCCGGCTCGGCGACGTCCGGGTCGTCGAACGGGCGCTGCCCGTCACGTCTTTCATGAACCACTGACCTCACAGGCCACTGACTTCACGAACCACTGACTTCGTGTGTCTCTGACCTCATGAACCACTGACAGCCCTCCAGCCTCCAGAGGACTTCCGAACCATCATGACCGAGCAGCAGCTGCCCACCTGGGCCGATCCGTCCGTCTCTCCCGCCGCCCTCGACGCCCAGGGCGTCTCCCGACGCCAACTCCTGCGCCGCGCGAGCCTGTTCGGCGCCGCGTTCACCCTCGGCGCGGGACCGCTCGCCACGTCCGCTTCGGCGGCGGGCCGGGGCTACGGCGGCAACGACCCACGCCTCGCCTACCTCGTCGGCGACCACCACGTGCACTCCGTGTACAGCCACGACGCGAAGTACACGTTCTCCCAGCAGGCGCAGGCCGCCGCGAAGTACGGCCTCGACTGGATGGTGTTCAACGAGCACTCCAACTTCGGACACGCCTCCTACGGCGCGAAGTTGGAGCACGCGGAGATCCTCAAGGCACGTGCCGAGAACCCCCGCCAGCTGATCTTCCAGGGCCTGGAGTGGTACATCCCGGCCGCCGAGCACTGCACGGTGTTCGCCGCGCCCGGCCGCCACGAGGTCGATCTGCTCACCCAGTTCGAACTCGCCTACGACGGCAAGCTGTTGGGCTACGACAAGGGCGGCGCCGCCGACGCGGACACCGCCCGCAACGAGGCCCACGCCGTGAAGGCCGTCAAGTGGCTGGCCGAGCAGCGCCGTTCGGGCTACGTCGACGACGTCCTCGTCCTCGCCAACCACCCGCTGCGCCTCGGCATCGACTCCCCGCACGAGATGCGCGGTTGGCGGGACGCGGCCCCCGAGATCATGATCGGCATGGAGGGCGCACCCGGCGCCCAGGGCGCGGCCCTCCCCGGCTGGCGCGGTGCGACGTCGATCCGGGGCGAGTACGAGAACAAGCCGTCGGCGCAGTCCTGGTCGGGCTATCCGGCGGACGCGTATGTGACGTACGGCGGTTTCGACTGGGCGACGGCGACCGTCGGCGGGCTGTGGGACTCGATGCTGGCCGAGGGCCGGCTGTTCTCGATCACCACGAACTCCGACAACCACCGTACGGTCTACGACACTTGGGCCAACGGCGCCTGGCCCGACGGGCAGAACTTCGACAACACCGGGAAGCTGCCCGACCCGGTGAACACCGGCACCCCGCAGCCCGGCAGCGACTTCTGGCCCGGCGAGTTCAGCCGCACGCATGTGGGCGTGACCCGCTACGGCTACCGCGAGGTGATGGCGGGGATGCGCGCGGGCCGGATCTGGGTCGACCACGGGCATCTGCTGGACGGGCTCGACGTACGCCTCAAGCGGGACTGCGACCACGGCCGGGGCGTCACGCTGGGCGGCCGGCTGCGGGTCCGCAAGGGCGACCGGCTCACGCTGAACATCACCGTGACGACCGCCTCGCGGCCCAACGCCCAGGGAATCCTGCCCGAGTTGGCGCACGTCGACGTGATCCGGGGCGCGGTGCGCGGTGCGGTGTCCGACCGGGACGCGTGGCGGGCGCCGGACACGAAGGTCGTGCGTACGGCGGACGTGAGCGGCCGGAAGGGGACGTACACCCTGCGCGTCCCGGTGACGGCCGGGGACGAGTCCTTCTACCTGCGGCTGCGCGGCAGTGACGGCAAGCGACACGGCGCGGGCTACCTCGGCGCGTCCGTCGACCCGCACGGCCCGATCCCCCATGAGCCCGGAAACGGTGACCCGTGGGCCGACACATGGTTCTATTCCAACCCCATCTTCGTCGATCTGGCAGGTATCTGATGAAGCGTCAACTCGCTGTCCTCGCTGGCTTATTGGGCGCCCTCACGCTCGGCGTGAGCGCCTCCTCGGCCGCCGCCTCCACCACCTGGACGGAGACCGGCACCGCCTACACCGACAGCCTCGGCGGCGGTGAGGGCGTCGCCAGTCAGGCGGACGGTTCGCTGCTGTACCGCGGGCTGGCGTCCATCCCGCTGGATCTGCGCATCCAGGGCTGGAACCACATCGGCGACCCGGACATCGCCAACGGCTACGTCTTCGACGCCTACCAGGGCGCCGACACGGGCACGTCCAAGATGTTCGCGGTCACCACGCCGTCCGGGACGCGTTACACGTACGTCCACACGCTCGACTCGGGCGAGAAGATCAACAACTCGTTCGACGCGATCTCGCCGGACACGCAGTGGATGGTGTCGGGCGAGTGGGGCGACCAGTCCAGACTCCAGGTCTTCCCCACTCCCCTGCTCAACCCGTCGACTCCGGCGACGGGCGGGGCACTGCCGCAGGCCGGACAGATCACCCTGGACAGAACGGTGAACGACATCCAGGGCTGCGACTTCGTGACGGACACCCGCCTGGTGTGCGTCTCGGACGACGCGTCGGGGTCCAAGTTCCCCGAGATCCGCCCGCTCCTCCAGGTCGACCTGCCGCACAAGCTGGACGGCCGGCCGATCACCGGCACAGTCACCAGCCTGTTCGCACTGCCCCAACGCAGCATCTGCACGGGCACGTTCGAGGCCGAGGGCATCGACTACGACGTGAACAGCGGCACGTTGCGCGCCGAGGTCGTCCAGCCCGGCGTGTGCGTGGTGTCGACCAGCGTCTACTCGTACAAACAGCAGTAGACAAACGACGGTCGACGGTAAACGGTCGGCAGTCCGAGGTCGGCGGTCGGCGGTCGGCGGTCGGCGGTCGGCGGTCGGTCAGGCGTAGAACCGCGAGAGACTCTGCACGACGGCGGCGGGCTTCGGCCCGCCGTCGATCTCTATCGTCCCGTCGACGGCGATCTGCACCCCGCCCGGCACGTCCTCGACCGAGGCGAGCTTCGCGACGAGCCGGATGCGCGAGCCGACCTTCACCGGTGCGGGGAAACGCACCTTGTTCAGGCCGTAGTTGACCTTCGTCGACACGCCCTCGACGTCCAGCAGCTCGGTGAAGAGCGGGATGAAGAGGGAGAGGGTCAGATAGCCGTGCGCGATGGGCGCGCCGAAGGGGCCTGCCGCCGCTTTCTCCGGGTCGACGTGGATCCACTGGTGGTCGCCGGTCGCGTCGGCGAAGGTGTTGACGCGTTCCTGGGTGATCTCGATCCACTCGCTGGTGCCGAGGTCGCTGCCCGCGAGCTTCTTGAGTTCGTCGAGGCCGTTGACGGTGATGCCCATAAGTAGCCTGTCCTTCAAGGGAGTTAAGGGAGTTAAGAGAGTTACGGAGTCAAGGGAGTTGCTGGTCGCCTACTGGTCGCCGAAGCGCTTGCGCACCCGGGACTTGAGGAGCTTTCCGGAGGCGGTGCGCGGGAGTTCGTCCGCGACCACCATCGACTTGGGGATCTTGTACTTGGCGAGCCGGCCGGCCAGTGACGCGAGCACCTCGTCGGGGTCCGGCGTGGCGCCCTCGCGCGGCACGACGACCGCGCGCGGCACCTCGCCCCACTTGTCGTCCGCGATCCCGATGACCGCGCACTCGACGATGTCGGGGTGGGCGAGGAGCAGGTCCTCGATCTCGGCGGGGTAGATGTTCTCCCCACCGGAGATGATCATGTCCTTCATACGGTCGACGATGTACACGTACCCGTCCTCGTCGGTCCGTGCCGCGTCCCCGCTGCGGAACCAGCCGTCGGCGAAGACCGCGGCCGTCTCCTCGGGCAACCCCCAGTAACCGGGCATGACATGGGGCCCGCGCACCACGACCTCGCCGGTCTCGCCGACGTCGGCGGGGGTGAGGTCGGGCCGTACGACCCGTACGTCGCTGAAGAAGTGCGGCACACCCGCCGAACCCGCCTTGCTCACGGCGTGTTCGGCGTCCAGGAACAGGGTTCCGGGCGCGGCCTCCGTCATGCCGTAGCCCTGGAGGAAGGTCAGGCCGCGCTCCTGGTAGGCGGCGATGAGCGGGGAGGGGACCGGGGAGCCGCCGCAGGTGAGGATGCGCAGCGAGGAGAGGTCGGCGTCGGCCCAGCGCGGGTGCCGGGCCAGCTGGTCGAACATCGTCGGCACCCCGAACATGAAGGTGATCCGGTGCTGTTCGATCAGGTCGAAGGTGGCCGCCGGGTCGAAGGCCTCGACCAGGACGCAGGTGCCGCCCTTGAGCAGCACCGGCAGGGTGAGCATGTTGAGGCCGGCCGTGTGGAACAACGGCGCGGAGACCAGGGCGCGTTCGTCGGCGATCAGGTCGGTGTCGACGAGGACGTTGATCGCGTTCCAGGCCAGGTTGCCGTGGGTGAGCATGGCGCCCTTGGGACGGCCGGTCGTGCCCGAGGTGTACATGATGATGCAGGTGTCGTCGGCCGTGACGGGCTCGTCGATCGGCTCCTCGGAGGCCGCGTCGAGCAACTCCTCGTATTCGGGGCCGACTTCGAGGTACGTACGTACGTCGGTGCTGCCCGGGAGTCCGGCGACGAGACCGGCGTGCGTCCGGCCGTAGACGAGGATCTTGGCGCCGGAGTCGGTGAGTTGGTGGGCGATCTCGGGGCCGGCGAGGCGGGTGTTGAGGGGGACGAAGACCGCGCCGAGAATGCCGGCCGCGAACAGGGTCTCCAGGTAGGAGGGGTGGTTGGGGCCGAGGTAGGCGATGCGGTCGCCGCGACGGACGCCTCGGGCGCGCAGGGCGTGGGCGAGGCGGGTGGTTCGTGTATGCAATGTGCCGTAGTCGGTCGACGTACGACTGCGGTCTGTCGACGAACGACCGTGGTCTGCCGACGGTCCGCTGCCGCCCGTCGACAGTCCACCGTCGTCTGCCGACGGTCGGCTGCCGCCCGTCGGCGGTCCACCGTGGATCAGAGCCGTGCGGTGCGGGGTCTTGCGGGCCCGGCGTGCGGGCCACGACCCCAGTCCCTCGTTGCGCATCCGGCGTCCTTTACGTCAGTCCGAGCAGGCGGGCGGCGTTCTCCTTGAGGATCTTCGGCTTGACCTCGTCCTTGATCGGCAGCTTCTCGAAGTCGGCGAGCCAGCGGTCCGGGGTGAGGACGGGGTAGTCGGAGCCGAAGAGGACCTTGTCCTTCAGCAGGGTGTTCGCGTACTGCACCAGTTGCGGCGGGAAGTACTTCGGCGACCAGCCCGACAGGTCGATGTGCACGCCCGGTTTGTGCGTGGCGACGGCGAGGGCCTCGTCCTGCCAGGGGAAGGAGGGGTGCGCCAGGATGATCTTGAGGTGCGGGAAGTCGGCGGCGACGTCGTCCACGTGCAGGGGGTTGGAGTACTTGAGGCGGATGCCGCCGCCGCCCGGCACGCCCGCGCCGATGCCCGTCTGGCCGGTGTGGAAGAGGGCGATCGTGCCCGTCTCCTCGATGACCTCGTACAGGGCGTAGGCGACGGCCCGGTCGTTGGGGAAGAAGCCCTGGATGTTGGGGTGGAACTTGAAGCCCTTGACCCCGTACTCCTCGACCAGGCGCCGCGCCTGCTTCACGCCCGCCCGGCCCCGGAACGGGTCGATGGACGCGAAGGGGATGAGCACGTCGGCATTGGCGGCGGCGGCCTCGGCGACCTCCTCGTTCGGGACGGGCTCGGTGCCGGTCGCGGACTCGGCGTCGACCGTGAAGATCACCGCGGCCATCTTCCGCTCGCGGTAGTACGCGGCGGTCTCCTCCAGGGTCGGCTTCCGCTTGCCCTCGACCTTGAAGTAGGCGGAGGAGGCGTCGTGCAGGTCGTCGTCCAGAGAGGAGTGTCCCTTGGAGGACACCTCCGCGTGGGTGTGGACGTCGATCGCGACGAGTTCGGCGATGTCCATGGGGGATGTCATCACGCCTCCGGCAGCTTCGGTGCGGGGATGCCGACCGACTGGAGTTCGGCGCCGACCGAGGTGGGGAAGGCGTCGGCCAGGGTGTCAGGGGTCCAGCCGCCGTCGGCGTAGGCCGTGCTGATCTCCTGCGGGTGGGACCAGAGTGCCACCTTGTCGCCGCCGATGCCGATGGCCTGGCCGGTGATGCCGCGCGCGGCCTCGGAGGCGAGGAACGGGACGATCGCGGCGCAGTCCTCGGGGGTGCCGAAGCCCTCGCCCTTGCGGAGGAAGTCGGGCAGCGGGTCGCCGTTCCTCATGGCCTCGATGTACGGGGCGAACGCGGGGATCGTCTCGGTCATCGCGGTCGCGGCGACCGGCACGATCGCGTTGACGGTGATGCCCGCGCGGCCCAGCTCCATCGACCAGGTGCGGGCGAAGGCCGCGATGCCGGCCTTGGCGGCCGAGTAGTTGGTCTGGCCGAAGTTGCCGCGCTGGCCGGCCGGCGAGCCGACGAGGATCAGGCTGCCGCCCTCGCCCTGCTCGCGCATCCGGACGGCGGCGGCGCGGGCGCAGGTGAAGGTGCCCTTGAGGTGGGTGGTGATCACCGCGTCGAAGTCCTCGTCGGTCATCTTCCACAGCACCTTGTCGCGCAGGATGCCCGCGTTGGTGACCAGGATGTCGAGCCGCCCGAACTCCTCGACGGCACGGTCCACCAGCCGCTCGGCGGCCTCGGTCGTACCGACCGGGACCACCTCGGCGACGGCGCTGCCGCCCGCCTCGGTGATGGACTTCACGGCCTGCTCGGCCACCGCCTCGTCGATGTCGTTGACGACCACGGACGCGCCGTGGGCGGCCAAGGCGTGCGCGTAGGCGAGGCCGAGGCCCCGGCCGCTGCCGGTGACGACGGCGACCTTGCCGGTCAGATCGATGCTGGGCACGAGCGGTCCCTTCACAAGACGAGGCTGCGGTACGACACACCGGGACCGTGACCGCGAAGTCCACGAAGACCGTGATGTCCACGAAGACTGCGAACGGCACCGGTGCGGCTTCGAGATCGAAGCTAAGAGCAATAATTGTTGACGTCAATAGTTGTTGCCGATGGACCATGTGCGTCACACTGGCCCCGAACCACCGCACGCCCCGCCCGGGGCCTCGACCCAGGGAGCCCGCCATCGCCCGTCAGCCGCACGCCGCGAACCCCCCTATCGACGCGCACGAGCCGTGGATGCGCGGGCTGCACGCGGACACGGGCTACCTCATGTACCGGCTGGGCCTGCGCTCCGGCCAGCTCTTCAACACGTTCCTCCAGGAGTCGGGCCTGCGTCTGCGCCACTACGCGCTGCTCCGCTTCCTGGCCACGTCCGAGGGCGCCCTCCAGCGCGAACTGAGCACGCGGCTCGGCTACGACCCGAGCGCGATCGTCGGCCTGGTCGACGACCTGGAGAAGTTGGGGTTCGCCGAGCGCCGCCCTTCCCCCGACGACCGGCGCAGCCGCATCGTGGTTCTGACACAGGACGGCCGCGGCTTCCTGCGCGACACGGACGAGGCGGGCCTGCGCGTCACGAACGAACTGCTGGCCCCGCTCGACGCGACCGAGCGGGAGACCCTGCACACGCTGCTGCAACGGGTCGCCGAGGACGGACTGACCTGACACCGGACGGAGGCCCGGCCATGACCACCACCCGGTCCACGACGAGCACCGGATCCGCGACGCCCACCGAGTCCGCGACCACGGCGCGGTCGACCACGCCCACCGGACCGGCGCCCACCACGCGATCCTCGATGATCCCCCGGTCGGCGGCGCCCGCCACACGGTCCGCGCCCGACCGGCTGCTCGCCGTGCTCGCCGCCTTCGACCACGCGCACACGGCCCTGTCCCTGTCCGACATCAGCCGCCGCGCCGGCCTCACCCTGACCACCGCCCACCGCCTCGCGGGCGCGCTCACCGAGTGGGGCGCGCTGGAGCGGGACGCGTCGGGGGCGTACCACGTGGGCCTACGGCTGTGGGAGGTCGCGGCACTCGCGCCGCGCGGCCTCGCCCTGCGCCAACTCGCCCTGCCCTACCTGGAGGACCTGTACGAATCGACGCACGAGAACGTGCAGTTGGCGGTGCGGGACGGCGCGGAGGTCGTCTACACCGAGTGGATCTCGGGCCGTTCGGCGGTCGGCGTACACATCCGGGTGGGCGCCCGCTGGCCCCTCCACGCCACGGGTGTGGGCCTCACCCTGCTGGCCCACGGCGACCCGGACTTCCAAGAGGACTACTGCGCGGGCCCGTTGGCGTCCTTCACGCCGTACACGATCACCGATCCGCCACGACTGCGCCGGGTGCTGGCCGAAGTCCGGCGCACCGGCGTCGCGGTGAGCACCCGTCAGATCACGGACGACGCGCTGTCGGTGGCCGCTCCGGTGCGGGGGCCGGGCGGTGCGGTGGTCGCCGCGGTGTCGGTGGTCGTGCCTCAAGTGGACGCGCAGGTACCGGCGTTGATCCCGGCGGTACGGCTCGCCGCGCGCGGGATATCGCGGGCGTTGGGGTGGCGACCGGAGGCGTGACGGGGGCGCACGGCCGGTTCGGGGTGAGTGAAAAGCCCTCCCCGGACCGGGAGTTGGCGAGCCGGTGACCCAACTACTTGTTCTCGCCCGGCTTTCCGACGTGGTCGCCGTAGCCGGCGGTGTCCTCCCCGGGTTTGGCCGAGGCGGTGGAGGTTGATGTGGAGGGGGGCGGCATGTGGTCGCCGCCGTCTCCGGACTTGCCGGTCGCGCCGGAGGCGTTGAGCTGGAAGGCGAGGAGGAGGACGGCCACGGAGAGGGTGGCGGTGAACCAGAGGGTGATGCGTCGCATGTGTGCTCCTGTTGACGGGATGGGGCGCTGCTACCAGGCGAACTCTTCGGTGTGGACGCTGTCGCGGTGCGCGCCTGCGCCTCGTGCGGCCTTGCGGACGGCGGTGATCCAGGTGGGCGGGCCGCAGACGTAGATGTCCCGGTGGGCGATGTCGGGGACGAGCTTCTTGAGGACCTGGGCGTCGTCGTCGAGGTGGGCGGAGCGGGTGGCCTGCCCGGAAGTGTCGGCTCGGTGGGCGGGGCCTGTGTCCTGCCGGGCGGTGTCGGCGCGGTGGGCGGGATCCGTGATCTGCCGGGCGGGGTCGGCGCGGTGCACGGAACCCGTGGTCTGCCAGGAGGCGTCGGCGAGATGGGCCGGGCCTGCGGCCTGCCAGGACGTGCCGTCACGGTGCACGGCACCCGCGGCCTGCCTGGACGTGTCGGCGCGGTGCACGGCACCCGCGGCCTGCCACGACGTGTCGGCGCGGCGGGGGCCGGGGAGGAGGATCAGTTCGACGCCCCGGTGGGTGGCGATTTCGCGGAGTTCGTCGGCGAACACGGCGTGCTCGTCCTCGCCGTAGCGATAGATGAGGGTGGCTTCGCCGGGGGCGTAGGGGGCGTCTTCGAGCAGGGCCCGCATGGGGGTGATGCCGATTCCGGCAGCCATGAGGAGCATGCCGGGGTGGGTGCGGCGACGGGCGGTGAGGGTGCCGTAGGGG